>NZ_CP026233.1:0-206795 GCF_002934505.1 Citrobacter freundii complex sp. CFNIH4 | reverse complement strand
CATGACGCGCTGAGCTTGGAGGCTGTTTACTTTCAGAACTTGCTTGAAAACAGGGCGAGAGTAGTGGTTGCTGCGGTCGTTGTTTGTGTCCAGTGCTACTTGTGCTTCTGCCATTAGAGATACTCCTAAATTTGAGGTACAGATAAACGCACTGGAAAGGATAAATGCGGTCAATCTGTAACCTGACCTCTCGAAGTGCCCAAAATGGACAGTTACAGCGTTTTCTGTTTAGCAAAGGTGAGCTATATTTGAATCATCTTAGTCGCTCTGCGGCTATAGGTGAGATAGCTGGTCTCCGAAAACAAACAGCATCTAGTCTTATGCCGTATGGCATTACTTAACCCCAAGCCGGGGGCTTCTCCCGGTTTTCGGGTGTTGCCCCTGTTTTTTTACATAGGAGCAACACCATGCACATCATCACTTTCATTGTAGTTCTGCTTGCATCTCTGGGCGCACTGTACGTAGGCGCGAAGGCATTTGCTTTTTCCTTCATCGTTCTCGCTAAAGTGTTCCAGCGTATCGGTTTGTTCCTTTGGAACAAATTCGCAGTTCCTGCAATGCGGTCTGTACAGGCCGTCATCAAAGAACGTGCTGCCAAGGCTGAACAAGCCAAAGCAGTCGTTGAACCTGAGGTAACTCAAGTTCAAGAAGTCGCTAAACAAGAACCTGACTGGGATTATCTCGAAATCCCGACTTACCTTCGTAAGGGCAAGGAACTTGTTTGGTAATAACTGTCGCTGAGTAATCTTCGACACTTTCAAACCCATCGGGGCAACCATACCCCGACGGGGATGTTGCCCCTTTTTGCTTAGGAGCAACATCATGGAAATCGCTATCATCGCTTTGTGTATCCCTACTGATTGGGCAATCTCTCGTCCTTTCGTGAGAATCGCTGAATCGTTCGGTTACTGCTGATAGTCAACGCAAAGGGAGGGGGCAACCCCTCTCTTTCTGGTCAAGCCTCTGTGGCTTGTCCTCAAAGTCTTCTGGTGTCAGTTGGCTTTGACGACAAGCTACAGGGGGAATGTCGAATGCAACAGAATCTTCATGTTTACGACGATCACGCAGGCATCATCTATCTGGCTGATGGACGCGAGGTGAAATTTGATCCGAAACTGTATTCCAGCTCCTACCAGGCGCACAGTGAAGCAGTGAAGTGGGCCAAAGAAACCGGGGTCATTGGTCAAAACGACGATGTGGTGATGTTCGTCCATTGAGGGAGTGGCCTCCAGGAGAGGCTACTCTCCTCGCTCCTTAAAAGTCTTCTTACTCATGGTGAATACCATCAGTAAGCAGATTTTGTTCTCTTCGGAGAGCGAAAAGTGCGATAGCTGGTCGCCAAAAACAAACAGCAAATTAACGTTAATTTACTAGCCCAACCGGGCGCATCCGCCCGGTTCGGGACGTGGTGCGCCTGTCACAATAGGAGCGCACCTATGTCTCAATACTCTCAATTCTCAGTAAGCAAGGTTTTCGGTATGCCCAGCATTCCGGAGAAGGTAACGGCCATCGGCTACGCTGACGGTTCAAACCCTTTCATCCCTGCCACTGATACCAACTACGTTTTCCGCAAAGAGTTTCTGCGAGAGGTCTTGGCCTATCTCAAAGAGCCTGGCGGTGACGCATTGTTCGTAACCGGCCCTACCGGGTCTGGCAAAACCTCAGGTATCACCGAGATCGCTGGTCGTCTCAACTGGCCTGTTCAGCAAATCACTGCCCACGGGCGGATGGAGCTGACAGATCTGATTGGACATCACGCTCTGGTCGCGGAAAAGCCTGGTCAACCACCTGTCATGAAGTTCATGTATGGACCTCTGGCAGTCGCTATGCGTGAAGGTCATCTGCTCCTCATCAACGAGGTGGATTTGGCCGACCCTGCCGAGCTGGCTGGTCTCAACGATGTCCTTGAAGGGCGTCCCCTTGTGATCGCTCAGAATGGCGGGGAAATCATCAAGCCGCACCCGATGTTTCGTGTGGTCGTTACTGGTAACTCTACGGGGTCCGGTGATGCTTCTGGTTTGTACCAGGGGGTGATGATGCAGAACCTCGCAGCTATGGATCGCTATCGTTTCACCAAAGTAGGGTATGCGGATGAGGAAGCTGAACTCAGCATTCTTGGCCGTGTTACTCCGAAACTTCCGGAAAATGTGCGGAAGGGAATGGTTCGGATTGCTAATCAGGTCCGCAAACTGTTTCTTGGCGAAAACGGTGAAGATGGTCAGATCAGCGTCACCATGTCCACTCGGACGTTGGTGCGTTGGGCGAAACTGTCTCTAGCGTTCCGTGGTGCCCCAAATGCTCTTGAATACGCCCTGGATCAAGCTCTGCTTATCCGTGCGGCCAAAGAGGAGCGTGAAGCCATCCTGCGTGTTGCGAAGGATGTGTTCGGGGACCAATGGCGCTAAGGGGTGACGCATGAAGAAAAATGACTGTTTGTGCCGTCGTTACACTGCTAAAGAGTGGGGCAATGACGAAACCACAATAGAAGTCTTCATTGGCTACAAGTTGCTCCGGGAGCCCAGCTCCTCGGAGCCAGGCCAATTCACGATGGTCGAGCTACGCCGAACCGTCACTGATGGGAAAGCTGAAAATTGGTCTGAGACAAAGCTCGAAGGACCTTTTGAAGCTAACGGCCCAGACACGATCCCAATGTCCTACAAGGACAAAGAAAGCCAGTATGTGTCACAGTTTCTCAGCCAGGGGTACACCTTTCTGGATGAGGTGCTGGTAAACGCAGAGACACAGACGGTGCTGGAAGGGGGGAATGTTTCAGCCGGACAAACAGCCAGCTTGGGATCTCTCAACTGGCTGTTATCTCCGCCCTCTGAGTTACCTCCAGGTGACATAAACCTCTTCAAAGGTTTTGTTGCTGGGGTTTTTGCCAAAGGAGCCGGTTTAATCGGCTTTGAGGTTGCTCGGAGCGAAGGCTCAAATGACTTGCTACCCAGTGTGCTGATGCGTACTGACAGCGGTTATGAGCTTGGGGTTAGCACTGGACTAGGCGAAAACACTATCCATCCAGCTACGCTGGAAGGCGCTGGTGAACTCCGCCCGGAACATGGTCACAAACCCCTGCTGATGTTGGTTTACCTGCAACAGCGTTTCGCGGATGACTTTTCAAACGTAGAGAAGCCGCTGGTGGCATTCTGTGATGAACAGGGTGATACCTTCGACTACGAGCGTTTTGATTCACTAAAACCCCTCATTGAACGGTTTGGTTTCAGCTACGACGAAGTAAGAGCAGATGCAGAAAGGCTTGGCCTTGTATCTGAGCTGATTCGCCTGGCAGAGATCGACGCCGAACAAGAGGATCACTTTTTTTAACCCTTACGGGGGCTTGCTCCCCGAAAGGGGCGTTGGCCCTCTCCAAATAACTTGGAGGTCATGATGTCTAAAGGCGTCAACAAAGTAATTCTGGTCGGTAATCTCGGTTCTGACCCGGAAATTCGCTACATGCCAAGCGGAACTGCCGTTGCCAACTTCAACGTTGCAACAACGGATACGTGGCGCGATAAGCAGTCTGGCGAGCAAAGAGAGCATACTGAGTGGCACCGTATTGTGCTTAAAGGTCGTTTGGCAGAAGTCGCTGGTGAGTACCTGAAAAAGGGCTCCCAAGTCTATCTCGAAGGGAGCAACCGCACCCGGAAGTGGACTGACAGCCAACAAATCGAGCGCTACACCACCGAAGTACACTGCGTTGAAATGCAGATGCTTGGTGGTCGTGGAAATGCACCTCAGGACAACTCTCAACGTGCAGCGCCCCAAAAAGGGCAACGTACAGGAGCCGGTACGCAATCTGCTCCTGTGCAGCAATCAGCACCGCAAGGTGGTATGGGCGGAGGCTATGGTCCCGCTCCTGATGGCTGGGATGATGACATCCCGTTCTGAATGACATAAAGTAATTACTGTTAAACTAATTCTTAAATTAGTCTAATTAACTAATTGGTTTTACAGAATAAAAATGAAAAATTAAGCCCTTTAAGTGTGTAAGCATTTGAAGGGCTTTTTCGTTTTATGTGACTTTGTGTTTTTATAAAATCGTATAACTTTAAAAGTTGTGAAGATAAAAGTTTGTAGCTACTCTTATTTTGTCAACAAGGGTGGTGCAATGAAAATAGAGTTAGTCACACACGAAACGGGCGAACAGATACCAATGATGCTGGATGATTCTGGTATGCCAGTTGTCTTACCTAATGAGTTTATTCTTGCCAGACGCTCCCTCAGTACAAATACATTGGTTCGGAATTTGAGAGAGCTATCAGTGCTCTATCGCTGGCTGGATAAATCGAATTATGACCTATCTGCGAAATTGCTGGCTCAGAATTCATTCAACGAAGCAGAATTAAAAGGTGGCTTGGTCGAAGCGTTAAGAATTGATCAGGCCAATGGACGTATAAATTTAGTAGCGCCTAATACCTTTAATCAACGGTTAACGACTATTAGACAATTTATCAGTTGGTGTATGGACGTATTGATAAGCCAGTTGCCTTTGTCTTCCCTAGACTATGAACGTTTGAGAGAGCGAAAGTCATTCTTTCTAAAAATGTTGGAAGGCAGCTTTATGTCTGCCACACCAATGAAGAAAAGCCTTCGTAAGGGGCTAAATGAGGTAGAGGTTGACTTCCTGCTTGCCGTGTTGCATCCCGATGCTAAGCAAGGATTTGGACGAGATCCTGCTGTAAAGTTTAGAAACTATGTGTCTGTAGGGTTAATGTTATTTTGTGGTCTAAGGCCAGGTGAACTGCTTAGCCTTAGGGTAGAAGATGTTCAAGTTGGTGCGATTTCGGCGATAAAGATTGAGCGTAGACCAGCAGACTCAATGGATGTGAGGCGGCCGAGGCCTCAAATCAAGCGTAATGGTAGACTTATTCCGATTGAGAGTCGGCAGTTTGCTTTTGCATTAAATGAGTACATTGTTACCTGGCGTGACGTGCTTGAAAGCAAAAGTAACCATGAGTCAGACTATTTAATCTTGAGTGATGAGGGGGCGCCCTTGTCACAATCCTCAATTACACAGTTTTTTCAGTTATTGCGAACACAATATGCTGACCGTCTTCCTGAAAACTTAACGGCCAAGTCTCTTAGACACACATTCTCATCCCGGCTTGAGAGGGTTCTTAGAGCTTCAGGAATGGATGAGCAGCGCAGACGAGAAGCGCTGGCCTTTCTGCGTGGCGATAGTAGTTTAGATTCACAAGACATTTATATTGCCCAAGAAGTGGAGGAGCAAGCGGTTAAGTCATTGAGGCGGTATCAGGCAGATATGATGTCCGAGAGGTAGTCAAAGTGAACGCGA
This sequence comes from Citrobacter freundii complex sp. CFNIH4, assembly GCF_002934505.1. Taxonomy (NCBI): domain Bacteria; kingdom Pseudomonadati; phylum Pseudomonadota; class Gammaproteobacteria; order Enterobacterales; family Enterobacteriaceae; genus Citrobacter; species Citrobacter freundii complex sp. CFNIH4. Next base: position 201,499 of record NZ_CP026233.1, on the reverse strand, counting down.
AATTATCGAAAACACAAGCTGTAGAACAGCCTTGGTCTGAGATGCAGATCCTGGTTACTCGAGAGGGGAAAACAATTGATATATCAGGCGATAAATGGTTGCTCCCCATAGTGATTCGTGAACACTCAACACTCGATTTTGGCAAAGTCTCAAATTTACAGCTGAGAAATGCGTTGAAGCACTATGTGTCTGACCAAGTTAGACGTACTTCAACATCCGCTGGATACAAAGTTTTTCGTGATGTATGGAGGCTAGTTCTTAGGGATTGGCGGAAAGATAATCAACCGGAAAGTGCTAAAGAGCATCTTATTGATTTATTTGAAAACTCTATCAATATTCAACGCTCTCGGCACAAGCTTTGGACAATGTATATGCCAATTCGGTGGTATATTTGGTGTGCTGACAACATTTCAGATAGTACATTTTCAGATGCGTATGCCGCTGAACTTGAAGCAATGGTTATACCTGGAGGTCCAAAGGGTGAGGCCGTTAGGATGTCCGACCCCGATATGGGGCCATTACATAAATCCCTAGAGCTCCCTCTTTTGATTGCTGCGCTAAAAGAGGACAAGAGCCTAGAGTTTGAGCATCTCCAGCAAAAGGCTGTGATGGCTTTGTCATTAGCTTTCGGCCGAAACCCCGCAAACCTGACATATCTGAGGGAGGGGGATCTCGTTAAGCTTGATCCATCGAACGAAGACCCTTGTTATATAATTCGGATGCCGCGTATTAAGAAGAGGTTTGTTAATCCTCGCGATGACCTGATGGATGAATATTTAGATCCCCATTTCGGAAGAATTCTAGAAAATCTTGTCGAGCAAAATAACTTCGTGCTTCTTAGCTTTAAAGGTACAGACTTCTCTACCCCAGAGAATCGACCTCTTCTAATAAAAACAAACGGTAACCGCGTTGCCATGCTTTCTCTAGATTCAGAGAATATTTTCAATATGACAAGCGCGGATATATCTCGTTTAATTACAGCCTTTACAAAACGTCATAACATAATTTCCCCTCTTACTGGTGAATTAATGTATGTCACACCAAGGAGGTTACGATACACCTTGGCAACAGGCCTGGCGACAGAGGGTATCAGCAGGCGTGAGCTAGCCAGGATATTAGATCATACGGATACCCAGCATGTAGGGGTATATTTTGATGTTGCGGGAGCAGTTGTTGAGCATCTCGATAAGTCTATGGCAAAAGGATTCTCGAAGTACCTCAATTTCTTCAAAGGTAAGCTTATTGATAGTAATGAAGACGCTATCAATGGTGAGCGAGATGACAAGTACCTGACGTTTGTCGATGAGGAAAATCCGGATGATCAGTCTGATATTGGTGTGTGTGGGGAGTCTAGTGTCTGCCACCTTGATCCTCCTTATTCATGTTATTTGTGCCCTAAATTTCAGCCTTATCGTCATGCTGCTCATGAGCATGTCTTGGAATGTTTGCTGGCAGGCCGTGAAGAGCGTTTAAAAAAATACGAGAATGCGCGATTGGGTATACAGCTTGATGAGGTAATCGCTGCGGTCGCACAGGTAGCTCAGCTTTGTGAAGAAGGGGGCCAGAATGTCTGATGGTCGCTCCAATCGGAAGGCCAAGGTTATCCCCTTCATTGATCGTCTTGAGCGCGATAGAAAGGCAAATACCCAGGCTTTGGTCGATAAAGCTAAGCTAATGAAGCTAGAAGGGTTTGAGTCGGTTTTTTGGGGTAATCCTGTGTGGCAAGTGAATGCTGGCCGCCTAGTCAAGCTTACGGGTAAAAACGCTAAAACTGCGTCGTTTGCTTTTACGCTTCCCCCTAAACTTGGCTCAGAACCTCTACGTCATGACTGGGAGGAGGTTGCCAAGGCATTACTGATTCTTCGATTCCACAGAAAACATCAATCAACACCCAATCAGCGTAACTTCATTACCGCTGTTGGGTATATCTCATTTGCAGCTAACCAACTGGGGCAGGAACTGGCCAAACTCACGCCAGAAGCGCTAGACGATGCGTGTGGATTAATTTCAAAACACTACAGTGACACCACTGCCTACAACCTTCACAAGCATGTTGCAGAGTTCGCTGCACACTGTGATGCTAATGGTTTGTGCAGGGTGATGTTACAATACAAATATTCGAAGATGGTGCGCCCAGTGAATACTGGAGGCCTGAATCATAAAAGGCTGGATGATCCTGACGTTCTGGAGACCAAATCCGAGAAGTTTGTTGATCCTACCGTGTTTCGGGTTATCGGTGAGCTCTATTTGACGGTTCCAAAAGAACATAAATACAGATTGTATGTCCTGATATTGACTCTGCTTGCTTGTACTGGCCGCCGCTTTAGTGAGATTTCATTACTTCCGCTTCAAGAAGTTACGTTAGACGAAGACCAAAAAGCCTTCATAGAATATTTCCCTCGAAAGGCTAGTCTCGGTGATCTATTTACACCTAAAAGAAAACTCTACTTGCCGTCAGAGGTCGTAACAATAGTTAAAGATGTACTTGATGAGGTACGCGTGGCAACAGATTCGGTGAGAATTACCGCAGAGGAAATGCATCGTTCTCGCGGCCCCGATATTCGTTTTTTGAATAAAATTCCAGAGAAAAGAAAGTTATACATTGATGACCTGTTAAAAATGGGGATAAGCAGCAATACCATTTGTTCTACTGGATGGATTCGAAAGATTGGTCTTGTTTGGCAGGACCATGAGCGAGTGACCAAACAAGGGAAAAAGCCTAATAACCCTATTTGCTACACAAATAAGGACGCTGTCAAAGCGTATTGTTTTAGAGACTTTTCTGAAAAACTACTACGAGCATTCCATATTGATCAATTTGGTAAAGAATACTATCTGAAAGATCTTTTATTTATTCGCTCATTGGGACTTTCAACTGGAAGCTATGCTCACTGGTTAGCTACAAGCTGTAGCCAGTCTATGTTCACCACATTTCTCCGTTATTTTCCTGCTCTTGCTGCTGAATACGCTTGCAATAGTATCGAGGTAGATTTTACCAGTCACCACTTCCGCCACACGCTCAATACTTTACTTGATGAAGGTGGGTTAAGTGATCTTCTGCAAACTGAATGGTTTGGGCGAACCAATCCCAGGGACACCAAAGCCTATCAGCATACATCCCGCGAAAAACGTGCACTGATGCTCCGCGAAGATATCAAAAAAGGCTTGGTCGGTGGTCTATTGGCTGAGCAACTCAAAGTAGTTCCGGTAGAAGTACAGGATGCCATTCTTAAAGCACGCATTCAGGCTGTGCATGATGTCGGGACAGGTATCTGCGTCCACAACTTTTCTCAAACACCCTGCGAGCGCCATTTACAATGTTCGGCAGATTGTAAAGACTACGTGTGGGTCAAGGATGATAAGGGTAGGCTGGACGAGCAGAAGCGCCAATATGCCCTTACCGCATTGGCCCGAAAAAATGCTGAGAAACAGTTAAGTAGTAACAAGCCCAAAAAGAGCGCTGATTGGATAGCTCATAACGATAAAAAACTCAAAACGCTGGCTGTGCAACTGGCTGATAACGGGGTGGAGCAATTTGATCCCGAACAATATTTAAACGAGGTAGAGCATGGTTAAGCGCTTCAGGCGCATGTCCGATAGTGACATCAATACAATCGTAGCTGATTTGGATCGCTGGGCACTTGGCGAGCTTGGAGCAAAACTCACCTGGGCTGTTCTAGAAGAACGTTTTGGCTTTAGTCGTCAGTCACTCCAAGCCAAATCTGAAATTAAAGCCGCTTATGACAATGCCAAACAAGCATTGTCGGGTGGCTTAGTGAAAACCAAAGCGCAGGCAACGAAAGAGGCGGAAGAGCTTCAGGTAGAGGTGGATCGCCTCAAAGCGGAACTAGAAGCCTACAAGAGAAAAGAAGCTCAATGGTTACGCCGCTGGCAGCAAATCGCCTTCCATGTGCGGCAGAAGGGCATGCAGATGGCTAGTGTTGATAAGGTCCCGTCACAAGGAGGGGAGCTGCCCTCGAATACTGAAACCGCGCAGATTCTCCGGCTGTTTGATAAAGCGATACCGCCATCCGGGAGGATCTAAAGGCATGATGTAAAAAGGAATTGCAATTCTATGACTTGCTATATAATTTAGCTAAATTATATAGCAGTCACAATTCCATAGGCTAAAAAATGAACGAATGCGAAATTTACGTACACATCAAACAAGCCTTGTTAGATGCACCTCGTAACCAGTACACCGCTGAGCTCCACTTGCAAATGATCAAGTATGCTGACGAGTTGAAGAACATTACAGCGAAAGAGTTCTGTGAAGGAGTCGGCTTGCGAAGTAGCTTCGGTACCGAATTTAGCAAAATGCGTAACCTGACACAGCGATTAAAAGCGGCCGGGCTTGATACCACCAAACTATAACGACTCAAATTTAATCATGTTGGGCTGTTGCTCGGCACTGCAAGGAATAACCATGGCCATTAAGAAAACTGAACTTTACTCCTCCCTTTGGGCCAGCTGCGATGAGCTGCGTGGAGGTATGGATGCAAGCCAGTACAAAGATTATGTGCTGACCATGCTGTTTATGAAGTATGTCTCTGACAAATACAAAGGTGACCCTTACGGCATGATTGTAGTGCCACAAGGTGCCAGCTTTGACGATATGGTTGCCCTGAAAGGCGACAAAGAGATCGGCGATAAAATCAATAAAATCATCAGCGCGCTGGCCGAAGAAAATGACCTCAAAGGCGTCATCGATGTTGCCGACTTCAACGATGAAGACAAGCTTGGCAAAGGCAAAGAGATGATTGACCGCCTGTCTAAGCTGATTGGTATCTTTGAAGGGCTAGATCTCTCTGCCAACCGTGCAGATGGCGATGACTTGTTGGGTGATGCTTACGAATACTTGATGCGCCACTTTGCAACCGAATCCGGTAAATCCAAAGGCCAGTTTTATACACCGTCGGAAGTGTCACGTATCCTTTCTAAAGTGATTGGTATTGATAGCAATACTCCGCAAGATGCCACCGTCTACGACCCAACCTGCGGCTCGGGCTCGCTATTGCTAAAAGCCAGTGATGAAGCGCCCCGTGGGTTGAGTATTTTTGGCCAGGAGATGGACAACGCCACCAGTGCCTTGGCGCGTATGAACATGATCCTGCACAACAACGCCACCGCCAAAATCTGGAAAGGCAACACCATTGCTGACCCGCAATGGAAAGAAGCAAACGGCCAACTTAAGACTTTTGATTTCGCCGTGGCCAATCCGCCGTTTTCCAACAAAAACTGGACCAGTGGCATCAATCCTAATGACGATGAATTTGGCCGATTCAGTTGGGGCATTCCACCTGAGAAAAATGGCGACTACACCTTTTTACTGCACATCATTAAAAGCCTAAAAAGCACGGGTAAAGGCGCGGTCATTCTGCCTCACGGCGTTTTGTTCCGTGGTAATGCCGAAGCACGTATTCGTGAAAACCTCATCAAGCAAGGTTACATCAAAGGCATTATTGGCTTACCTGCGAACCTGTTTTACGGCACCGGCATTCCTGCTTGCATTATCGTGATTGATAAAGAGCACGCGCAGGCAAGGAAGGGGATTTTTATGGTCGATGCCAGCAAAGGCTTCATGAAAGACGGCAACAAAAACCGCCTGCGCAGCCAAGATATTCATAAAATCGTCGATGTATTTACCAAGCAGCTAGAACTGCCGCGCTACTCGCGCATGGTGCCGCTCAGTGAAATCGCCGGTAACGACTACAACCTGAATATTCCGCGTTATATCGACTCCAGTGATCCGGAGGATTTGCACGATTTAAGCGCTCATCTGCAAGGCGGTATTCCAAACCGAGACATCGATGCCTTAGAGAGATACTGGCAAATCTTCCCGAGTATTCGAGCGACTTTGTTCAAGCCCGCGCGTGAGGGCTATAGTGAGGCCTTGGTCAAAGCCTCCGAGGTAAAAGGTACCATTCTGAATCATGCGGAGTTTAAAACTTTCGCGACGGAAAGCTTGCAGCATTTTCATGCATGGAGTGAAGCTATCGCGTTAGGGGAAATCGCTATCGGCGATCAACCCAAATCGCTTATTTTTGAAATCAGTGAAAGTTTATTGCATAGTTACGCGAACGTGGCGTTACTCAGCAAATACGACATCTACCAGATCCTGATGGATTACTGGGCAGAGTCAATGCAAGACGATGTATATGTGCTAGTGCAAGACGGCTGGCAAGCAGGCAAAGTGCTGCGCGAGCTAGCCGTTAAAAAAGGTGAAAAGCTCAAAGAGGCACCCGATTTAGTGATTGGCAAAGCCAAATACAAAGCCGAACTCATTCCACCTGCGTTAATTGTCGCGCGCTTTTTTGCCGAAGTACAAGCGCAAGTGGATCGCCTGCAAAGTGCGCTGGATAGCGCCAGCCAAGCGCTTGAAACTTTCCTTGAGGAAAACAGCGGTGAAGACGGCTTACTAAACGATGCGCTAAACGATAAAGACAAAGTCACCAAAGCCACGGTTACGGCGCGTTTAAAACTATCCATCGACCCGGATGAAAAAGCCGCACTCAAACAAGCCAAAAAACTGTTTGATGCCGAGGCCGATGCCAAAAAAGCCCTAAAAGAAGCGCAAGATGCGCTCGATTTAGCGGTATTTAAGCAATACCCCAAACTCAGCATTGATGAGATTAAATCCCTGATTGTGGACGACAAATGGTTGGCAACGCTTGAAAGCCATATTGTCGCCGAAATCGAGCGCATTACCCAGCAGCTGGCCAATCGTGTGAAAGAGTTGGAAGAGCGTTATAGCGAGCCATTGCCTGCCCTTACCCAATCAGTAGAAAACCTGAGTGATAAAGTGGCAGGTCACTTAAAAGCCATGGGGCTGGAGTGGGTGTTATGAGCGGAGTAGCGGAAGTCAGTGCAAAATACCTAGCCGAAGCGGCTTCGAATCCAATACCTATTGGATATAAACAGACAGATGTAGGGTTGATTCCAGAGGATTGGAAATGCGTTACTCTCGGTGAAATAGGTGACATAGTTCGAGGTGGCTCTCCAAGGCCGGCAGGAGATTCTAGGTTCTTCAATGGGGATTTTATTCCTTGGTTGACGGTAGCATCGCTTACAAATATCCCTGCATCTGAGATTTATGTTACAGAAACAATTTCAAAATTAACTGAGCTTGGTTCATTACAAAGTAGAACTTTAGAGAAAGGCACGCTAATAATTTCAAATAGCGGTGCTACCCTTGGTGTTGCAAAAATTCTTGGCATTAAATGTTGCGCAAACGATGGTGTTGCGGCAATTATTAACCAAAAGATGGGAGTCCGAGAGTTTCTTGTCTATTACTTCAACACGCAGACCAAGAAGCTACACGATCAGGTCGCAACAGGAAATGGGCAGCCTAACCTCAATACAGATTTGATAAAGAATATCGCTGTTCCATTCCCTAATGAAAAAGAACAAACCGCCATCGCCAATGCGCTATCCGATGTTGATGCGATAGTCAGCGAGCTGGAAGAACTGATCGCCAAAAAACAGGCCATCAAAACCGCCACCATGCAACAACTGCTCACCGGCCGCACCCGCCTGCCGCAGTTTGCTTTGCGTGAAGATGGCAAGCCAAAAGGCACCAAACCAAGTGAGTTAGGGGAAATCCCGGAGGATTGGGAACGTATATCAATTGGTCGCGATACGGTTTTAAAAGCTCGTATTGGTTGGCAAGCGTTAACGACCAAAGAATACCAAACAACAGGAGATATCTATCTAGTAACTGGTACTGATTTTGATTCGGGTGCCGTGAAATGGGAAAGATGTTTCTATGTAAGCGAATGGCGTTATAAACAAGATCAAAATATTCAGCTTAGAAATGATGATGTATTAATAACCAAGGATGGAACTATTGGTAAAGTTGGTTATGTCACTGCACTCAGTCGGCCTGCCACGTTGAATAGTGGTGTTTTCGTTGTTAGGCCTAAAAACAATAATTTGATGCAACGCTTTTTGTTCTACGTACTTACATCCAGAGTTTTTGACGATTTCATTAACAGAATTACCGCAGGCTCGACTATTACCCACTTGTATCAAAAGGATTTTGTTAATTTTGAATTTTCAGCACCTTGTATAGAAGAACAAACCGCCATCGCCACCATTCTGTCCGATATGGACGAAGAGATTCAGGCGCTGGAACAACGCCTTGGCAAAACCCGCCAAATCAAACAAGGCATGATGCAGGAGCTGCTGACGGGTAAGACACGCTTGCTGCAACCGCTAAATAAGGAGTCACAACATGGCTGACCAACAGCAAAGTTATAAAAAAGCTCGCTTTTTTAAATGTGCGTTGCAGGTTAATCCAGCGGGTTATATTCAATACCGTGGCCAACAACAGAGTCTGTCTGAATCTGACTATAACCAGCGGTTGTTAAATGCTGCACTGGAGGCGGGCATTGAGATTATCGGTTTGGCTGACCATGGCTCGGTAGATGGTGTTGACTCGATTCGAACCTTGTTTAATCAACATGGTATCGTGGTTTTTCCCGGCTTTGAGATTGCTTCAAGCGAAAAAATACATTTTGTCTGTTTGTTTGATGAAAGCAAATCGGCGCAAGAGCTTGAGCGAATTCTGGGTAGTTTGCGGCTATTGGATCCTCAGGACGGTGTTCGCCCTTCGAGGTTAAGTGCAGAGCAGTTGATTGATGAAGTGAATCAGCAAGGTGGCTTTATCTTCGCGGCACACTGTACCAATGACAATGGTTTGCTCAAAATTGGTCAGATGAATCATGTATGGCAACACCAAGGTCTTCTAGCGGCGCAGATACCGGGTTCGATAGAAGATTTGCGTGGCGTTGAAAATGATTTTTACCGAAAAGTTTTCCTGAACAAAGACGCTAACTATAAACGTGAACGGGAGATGGCCGCGATTAACGCAGCTGATGTTGAGGCACCTGAAAAAATAAAAGAAGCAGGTGCTTCCTGTTTAATCAAGATGACCAAACCTTGTTTTGCCTCGTTTAAACAGGCTTTTTTGGATGCTGGCTCAAGGGTTCGTTTAAATTCCGATAAGCCGGAAAACTATGCCTCTGCCATCGAACGTATTCGCTTTGTTGGCGGCTATCTGGACGGCGTTGATATTGAGTTGTCTGACCATCTTAACGCCGTTATTGGTGGACGTGGTACGGGAAAATCAACCTTGTTGGAGTGTATTCGCTACGCATTCGCGTTAGAGCCTAAAACGCAAAACGCGTTAAAACAGCATAAGAGTGTGATTGATACTAACCTTGGCAAAGAGCGGGGGATGGTTGAAATTACGCTGCGCTCAGCCGTGCTGCATGGTCGTAAATTCACGGTGAGTCGAAAATATGGTAATCAACCTGTGGTGGTGGATGAACAAGGCAATGTTTCACCTTACCACCCCACTGATCTGCTGCCGGGCATTGAGCTTTACGGGCAAAATGAAATCTATGAAATGACCCGCGATGAACATAGTCGTAATCAGCTCATAGAGCGCTTTTTGGAAGGGGAACACGAGCAATTTGATGCCGATATTGCCAAGGTGCTGGCAAAACTGAAAGAAAATCGAGAATCCATCAAGCGTGCACTGAGCCAGAAAGACGATGTTGAAGCCGAGGTAGAGCGCCTGCCTAAGCTATTGGATCAGGCTAAGCAGTATCAAGCCTTAGGGATTGAAGAAAAGCTGAAAATTATTCCTAAGCTGGAAAAAGAAAAGCAGTTAAAAGCGCGTGTCGATGAAGATGTGACTCGCGTAAAAGACGCCATTGAAGCCCTTAAAGACAGCTTGCCCGATACGGTTTTTTTAAGTGATAGCGCATTGGATGGCTTGCCGCATGCTGATTCATTTAGGCAGCAGCGCTTGGTGTTGGACGCCTTAAAAGCAGGTGTACAGCAAACGCTAGTGCAACTGGAACAGCTTGCTTTGAATGCGGATACACAGCTGGCACCGCTTAAGCAAGCGTTGTTGGAAAAACAGCAGACTGAAGAGCAGAATTTAGAAAAAGCCTTTAAAGATATTCCGGCAAGCCAAGGTAAAACGGGACGGCAAATTGGCGCAGAGTATCAGACGCTGCTGAAGCAAATTGAGCAGATCAGACCCAAGCAAACCACGTTACAACATCGCCAAGCGCAAATTGACGAGTTGTACGGCCAGCGCAAAAAGCTGTTGTTGGAGTTGGATCAGTATACGAGCGCCAGAGCGACCAGTATTTTGAAATCAGTGAAACGCTTAACGCGCAAGCTGGAACAAAAGGTTCGGCTTACCTTGCAGCCGGAAGGGAACCGCCAAGCGTTTGTTGATTTTCTTAGCGAATGCAGTTTAGAGGGCGTAGGGCCTAAGCGCTTGGCTTGGGTGCTGGATGGCGACTTTTCACCCAGTAATCTCGCTGCCACCATTCGCCAGGGAGAAACAGAATTAGCCCAGAACTTTGGCGTCACAGGTACGGTTATTACCGCCTTAACCCGTTTGCCAGAAGTAAAGCTCTTAGAGCTGGAAGAGTTGCAACTGCCCGATACGATGGCCATTGAACTGAATGTGACCCATGGCGAGCGAGAGGCAGTATTTCGCCCTATTGATGACTTATCGACGGGGCAGCAGTGTACCGCTGTTTTGCATTTGTTGCTTTTGGACAATCAAGACCCTTTGATTTTGGATCAACCGGAAGACAATTTGGATAACGCATTTATTGCCGAACGTATTGTCGCAGAGCTTCGCAGAGCAAAACTAAGCCGCCAATTTCTGTTTGCCACACATAATGCCAATATCCCCGTATTCGGTGATGCAGAATGGATCGGTGTGTTGAGTGTTGAAGATAGTAAAGGGATGATTTTGTCAGAGCAGCAAGGGGCTATTGATGTACCCAAAGTTCAAGAGCTGGCAGCCGATATTTTGGAAGGTGGTAAAAGTGCGTTCAATCAGCGCCGTGAGAAATACGGTTTTAATTGAGCACTTGTGCCCCTTGGGAGAAACGCATGTTAAAGACAGAATTATTAGAAATTATTGCCAATGGTGAAAACTCAGGCGTGGAGTTTAAGCGGGACGATATTCGCCCTGAACAACTGGCAAAAGAAGTGGTGGCTATGGCCAACTTCCAAGGCGGAAGAATACTGCTTGGCGTAGAAGACGATGGGGTAATCAGCGGTATTCAAAGGGGCGATCTCGAAGAATGGGTGATGAATGTTTTTCAGAACAAAATCCATCCTATGATTTTGCCTTTTTATGAAGAGGTAAAGTTAGACGATGACAAAACCGTGGCAGTTGTGAGCTTCCCTATTGGTATCTCAAAGCCTTATGTCGTTCGTCACAGCGGGAAAGAAGAAATCTACATTCGTGTAGGCACAACGTCCAGACTGGCGACCAGAGAGCAGCAAATGAGGCTGTTTGAATTGGGTGGCATGTTACACACTGAAGTCATGCCCGTTCCTCGTACAGATATCAGTTGTCTGGATGATGCGCGGCTGATGAATTATGTTCGGGATATCTTGCGTGATCCAGATGTACCGAAGTCTCCTGAAGAATGGCAGGCAAGGCTTCTCGGGCTTGGGTTTTTAACGGAGGCGGCAGGTAACATTTGCTGCACCATTGCAGGACTGGTGCTGTTTGGCAAAAGCCCGCGCCGTTACTTAAAGCAAGCTGGATTAAGAGTGATGGCATTTACTGGCGATGATAAGGAATACCAAGCAGCGCTGGATGACATTATAGATGGCCCAATGGTTGGTCGCTGGGATCTCGATAATGGTGATAAACGCCTGGTCGATGGCGGCGTTATTGAGCGCTTTATGGAAGCGATGACACCCTTTATATCTGAGGAGTCTGGTGAGGTAGATGCAGGGCTGAGACGGGAAACAAAGTGGTTTTATCCCCTTGAAGCCGTAAGGGAGGCATTGATTAACTCACTGGCTCACCGCGATTGGACTCGGTTTGTTGAGATTGAAGTGTCAGGATACTCGAATCGCCTTGAAGTGATTAGCCCTGGTGCTTTGCCAAATTCAATGACAGTTGAAAAAATGAAGGCAGGTCAGCGGTCACCAAGGAATACCATCGTCATGGAAGTTTTGCGTGATTATGGCTATGTCGATTATCGAGGAATGGGTGTGAGAACAAAAATTGTTCCGCTAACCAAAGCGCTCACGGGTAAAGAGCCAGAGTTTGAATTAACCGATGATCATTTAAAAACGGTGTTATATCGCTAGGCGAAGAAAATGAATTTTTGCTTGACCGCTGCTTGATTGAGTGGTGTTGAAGTCAATTAAATTAGTAATAAAATATTGATTTTAAAGGGTAAAATTTGCTTGATCGTTGCTTGGCTGTCAAGAGGAACAAGCTTCGAATTGATTAGAGGTTAGGATGAGTAACGTAGGTCAGCGTGAGCGCGCTACCCAAAATCGTATCGTTCAGTTTTTTCAAACTGACTTAGGTTATCGCTATTTAGGCGATTGGCAGGATCGCGCTAATAATAAAAATATTGAAGTGGATATCCTGGTTGATTGGCTAAATAAACGCGGTGTCAGCGAGGCGTTGATCAATCGTGCTATTCGCCAATTGGATACGGCAGCAGCGCTGGGCGAAGGTAAAAAGCTCTATTACGCCAACAAAGAGGTTTACCGCCTGCTGCGCTACGGCGTGAAAGACAAAGAAGGCGCTGGCCATCTTAATGAGACGGTATGGTTGATTGACTGGAAGAATCCACAGGCGAACGATTTTGCCATTGCTGAAGAGGTCTCGATTAAAGGCGAAAACAAAAAACGCCCAGACATTGTGCTCTATGTGAACGGCATTGCGCTGGGCGTTATCGAATTAAAGCGCTCGTCGGTGTCGGTTTCAGAAGGTATTCGGCAGAATCTCGATAACCAAAAGAAAGACTTCATCCGCAACTTCTTTACCACCATGCAATTAGTGATGGCGGGTAACGACACCCAAGGCTTGCGTTACGGCACCATTGAAACGCCTGAAAAGCACTACCTTGAGTGGAAGGAAGACCTTACCAATCCTTATGAGCACAAACTCGATTTCCACCTGAGCCGCGTGTGTAACAAAGCGCGCTTGCTACAAATTATCCATGATTTTATTGTTTTCGATGCGGGTATTAAAAAGACCTGTCGTCACAATCAGTTCTTTGGTATTGAAGCGGCAAAACGCCATATCACAAGGCGTGAAGGCGGCATTATTTGGCATACGCAAGGTTCTGGCAAAAGCCTCACTATGGTATGGCTGGCCAAATGGATACGTGAGAATGTCAAAGACGCACGTGTATTGATTGTGACCGATCGTACAGAGCTGGATGAGCAGATTGAAAAAGTATTCACCGGTGTTGAGGAAGATATTTATCGCACCAAAAGCGGTGCCGATTTGGTGGCGACACTCAATCAGCCCAACCCCTGGTTGGTTTGCTCTTTAGTCCATAAATTTGGTCGGCGGTCTGATTCGGAAAACGATACCGCGACGGATGAGTTTATTGCCGAGTTAAAGAAATCCCTACCATCGGACTTTAAAGCCAAAGGTGATGTGTTTGTTTTTGTGGATGAGTGTCACCGTACTCAATCGGGCAAGTTGCACGAGGCGATGAAATCAATCCTGCCAGAAGCTATGTTTGTCGGCTTCACTGGCACGCCCTTGATGAAGAAAGACAAGAAAAAATCGGTTGAGGTATTTGGCCCTTACATTCACACCTATAAGTTTGATGAAGCTGTGGCCGATGGGGTGGTGCTCGACTTGCGCTATGAAGCACGAGACATTGACCAAAATGTCACTTCGCAGAAAAAGGTTGATGAATGGTTTGAGGCCAAAACACGCGGCTTATCACGATTAGCGAAAACCCAGTTGAAACAGAAATGGGGCACCATGCAAAAGGTGCTGTCCAGTAAATCGCGTTTGCAGCAAATTGTGAACGATATCTTGCTGGATATGGACACTAAGCCACGCCTGATGGATGGCTACGGCAATGCCATGTTGGTCTGCTCTAGTGTTTATCAAGCTTGTAAAGCTTATGAAATGTTCAGCCAAACAGATTTAGCCGGTAAGGTGGCTATTGTCACCAGTTTTCAGCCGACTGCTGCAAGCATTAAAGGGGAAGAAACGGGTGAGGGTTTAACGGAAAAGCTCTTTAAATACGATATTTACCGCAAAATGCTTGCGGATTACTTCGAGCAAACGGAAGACAAGGCTGCAAACCGGGTTGAAGAGTTTGAAAAAAAAGTTAAAAAGCAATTTATTGATGACCCAGGTCAAATGCGCTTACTGATCGTTGTCGATAAGCTGCTTACTGGCTTTGACGCCCCTTCGGCTACCTATTTGTATATCGACAAACAGATGGCTGATCACAATCTGTTTCAGGCCATTTGCCGCGTGAACCGTTTGGATGGCGATGATAAAGAATACGGGTATATCATCGACTACAAGGATTTGTTCCGCTCGTTGGATAAAGCGATTTCTGATTACACTCAAGGCGCATTTGATGGTTATGACAAGGAAGATGTTGCAGGGCTGCTGAAAGATCGTTTAGAGCAAGCCAAGCTCGATTTGGATAATGCGCTGGAAATGGTGCGCGCCTTGTGTGAGCCAGTAAAAGCGCCACGCAATACGGAAGACTACATTCATTATTTTTGTGGTGAGTCTGGATTTAATCAAGATAAATTGACTGAAAAAGAAGCGCTGCGTTTAACGCTTTATCAGAACGTTGCCAAACTACTGCGTGCGTTTGCCAATGTCGCCAATGAAATGCCTGATGCAGGCTATTCTGCGCAAGATGTAGACTTGATAAGAACAGAAGTTGCTCATTTTGAAAAAGTCCGTGACGAAGTAAAACTGGCCAGTGGCGATTTGGTAGAAATGAAACGCTTTGAGCCTGCGATGCGCCATTTGTTAGATATGTATATTCGTGCGGATGACAGCGAAGTACTGATGGATTTTGAAGAGCTTGGGCTTATTGAGCTTATCGTTGAAAAAGGTGCTGATGCCTTGGAGGTTTTACCCAAAAGTATTCGTAAGAACCAAGAAGCCATGGCAGAAACAATCGAGAATAACGTGCGTAAAACCATCGTCGATGAAAACCCGGTTAACCCTAAGTATTACGAGCAAATGTCGGTGTTACTGGATGAGCTGATTGAGCTTCGTCGCCAAAAAGCCATTGAATATCAAGAGTATCTGGAAAAAATCCTCGAGCTATCTCGTAAGGTTGTACGTCCAGAGCAGACAGCGGCTAACTATCCGCCATCGATGGACTCTAATCCCAAACGTGCGTTTTACGATAATTTTGGTCAAGATGAACTACTGGCTACCAAAATAGATAGTGCCATTCGTTATACCAAAAAAGCGGACTGGGTAGGGGATCGTTTCAAGGAGCGAGAAATTGCCAATGCTGTGAGAGAAGAAACGGATGGTTATGAGGTTGATATTCAGAGTGTAATGAAATTGGCAAAAGCGCAAAAAGAGTACCATTAATGCCTAAAATAGAAGTTGGTTCTATTACGATCCAGTTAAATCGTAAGGCAATTAAAAACCTCCATATCAGCGTGTTGCCACCTGATGGGCGTGTGCGCGTTTCTGCTCCGGAATCTATGACAGAAACCGCAATCCGTATGGCAGTGATCAGTCGCATTCCTTGGATCAAGAAACAGCAGAGTGATTTTGCCAAACAACCTCGCCAATCTGATCGAGAAATGGTTAGCGGTGAATGTCATTACCTGTGGGGCAGGCGTTATCGTCTGAATCTTATTGAGCGTTCCGGAAAGCATGAAATCAAGCTAGGTCGTGGTCGATTGCATTTATATGTCAATCCCGCAACAACGCTTGAGAACAAGGCGCTGGTAATGAACTCATATTATCGAGATGCACTTAAAGCGCGAATCGCTGAGTTATTGCCTGTTTGGGAGGACAAGATCGGCGTTACAGCTGTCGATTGGGGAGTCAAAAAGATGAAAACCAAATGGGGTAGCTGCAATATTAAGGCAAAGCGCATTTGGCTAAATTTAGAGCTCGCGAAAAAGCCTCCCGAATGTCTAGAGTACATATTGGTACATGAATTGGTGCATCTGCTAGAGCGTAATCATAATGAGCAATTTAAGGCGCACATGGATAGATTACTGCCTGATTGGCGAGAGCGCCGTGATTTGTTAAACCGAATGCCTTTAGCACACAACAGTTGGATTTATTAAGGACTTACGTATTTTGCGTGTAATTTGGTGCTCATAAAGAAGCCACTATGAACACAAAACAGAGCTCGACGTGTGAAATTCTGGGTGTTCACATAAATCAGAGTGCACCCTTTTAGGGGCTAGCTTTCCGTGTCAGACTTATATGTGACTGGTAGCTAAACTAAATGTAGTATTAACTTTCACATGTGAAAGTTCTAGGGTCACAGCTTAAAACCGTGATTTGAACCATCCGGTAGATCGACATGAAGGCGAAGTTTTCCTCCTGCTGATGCAACAAGCTGCTTCAGTCTCTGTAGGCTATCGATTGTGCAGTTATCAATGTGGCAGCCTGCATCAGTCTCGATACGTTCTAGTAACTCGATTAAATGGATATGGATTAGCTGTTTTGAAGCTATTTCCTTAGCAGAATCAACGAGATTTTGAGGTTGCTCTGCAATAATATCTTCCAGTGTTCTGCCCATTTTTGCTCCTTTGGAGTTGAGCCGCAAAACTTTCACATGTGAAAGTTTTTCCTAGATCTTTATGTTTGGATAGTTTAACCCACTCATAAGTGAATCATCATACTTCTCATCCTATCCTTTGTTTAGGAAAACTTGTCTTTTGCACCTTAAAAGGGCAATTACAGAGTTTTATCCTTTTTGGTCCCTGTCATACTCTTTACTCACTGTCAGCGCTCGCTGGCTATAGCGGTAGCTGGCCCTAAACAGCAATACCTTACCCTCGGGAGGCTATCTCTCAAGGTACTCCTCCATAATCACAGGAGATAATTATGGCCCACTCGATATTCCAAGATCCAGTTGGCGTTTTGTTGATTAGGTGCTGTCGCCGAAAGTGTCAAGATGCTATCTTTACACTCAGCGGCGAACACTCCATAGTTCTTGCTCAAATCGTTGACAATATTTGAGTTTAACTTAACAAAGTTGGCTTTTTTTACAATAAAAGGCAATACTTTTAATAGCTTGAATGGCTTTTGGCATAACTTTATGTGAACTGCCGTTCATGCGGCTGCACCACTTGGCTGGCGGGTAACACCGCCAACTCTTACTAAACCCCACGGGGGCACTCATGCCCCGAGGGGGTCATGGTGTCCTCAAACCGTTCATTCGTGAATTGGAGAAACACCATGTCTGATAACAAATCTCTTGTAACCCGTATCGCAAGCCGGTTTGGCGTGGACACCCGAAAGTTCTATGAAACTTTGAAGGCGACCGCATTCAAGCAGCGAGATGGAAGTGCCCCGACCGATGAGCAGATGATGACGCTCCTGATCGTGGCTGAACAGTACGGTTTGAACCCTTTCACTCGGGAAATCTATGCGTTTCCTGACAAGCAAAATGGGATCATTCCGGTAGTAGGTGTTGATGGTTGGAGCCGCATCATCAACGAGCATCCCCAGTATGATGGCGTCGAGTTCGTGTATTCGGACAAGATGGTCAGAATGCAGGGGGCGAAAGTTGACTGCCCTGAGTGGATTGAATGCGTGATTTACCGTAAGGACAGATCTCGCCCTATCCGCATCAAGGAGTTCATTGATGAGGTGTACCGTGAACCGTTTCAGGGTCAAGGTCGCAATGGTGCTTACACTGTTGATGGCCCCTGGCAAACGCACACCAAGCGTCAACTCCGGCACAAGTCGCTGATCCAGTGTTCTCGTGTCGCATTTGGTTTCTCTGGTATTTATGACCAGGATGAAGCTGAACGCATCCGTGAAATGGAGCAGGCATCGGCCATTAACCCGGCTATTGCCAATCTCCCTTCACCATCTCAAGTTCAAAGCCAAGAGCCTTTGGCTATTGAGCACAAAGAGCTTGACCCGATCCTAACCAAACTCGCAAATCGCGCCATTGCTGAAAACGCATGGTCTGCGGCGCATGAGTATGTGAAGGGACGGTATGAAGGTTCGGAACTGCAATATGCGACTCAATTCCTTCGTGACAAGGAGATGGATCAAATGGAGCCTCCGAAACCTGACTACCAGGAAGCGCACGAGCAAGAGTCCGCCGCTGGTGGTTCTGCAAATGCTGAACCTGGTGCCGAAGAAATGCCGCCTTTGAGTGACGAGGACATGATCCCTGTTACAGAAGAGGAGGGCGCGGAAGGCAGTTACTACTAACCCCAACGGGGGGGACTCCCCCGCTGGGGGAGATCTCCCTCCTAACCATTGGAGAGAGGTCCATGAAAATAGTCAACCTATCGCAACGAGAGGAAGATTGGCTTGATTGGCGGCGTCAAGGTGTAACAGCCACTGACGCCGCTATCCTGCTCAATCGGTCTCCGTACAAAACACGATGGAGACTGTGGGCCGAGAAGACTGGGTATGCGCGTGAAGTCGATCTGAGTCTTAATCCGCTGGTTCGCCGGGGGATAGAAAACGAAGATGCTGCAAGACGCGCTTTCGAGGAGAAGTATGATGACATGCTGCTCCCCGCCTGTGTCGAATCGGTTCAATACCCGCTCATGAGGGCCTCCCTGGATGGCCTGAGAGATAACGGGGAGCCCGTCGAGCTGAAAAGCCCGAGTGCGACTGTCTGGGAAGATGTTTGTGCTGAGAAAGCAAACAGCAAGGCATACCAGCTTTATTACCCGCAGGTGCAACACCAGCTCCTGGTAACGGGGGCCAAGCAAGGCTGGTTAGTCTTCTACTTTGAAGGTCAGATTCAGGAGTTTCCAATACTCCGAGACGAAGCCATGATTCAAGAAATCTTGGCCGAGGCTAAAAAGTTCTGGCAACAGGTAGTAGACAAGAAGGAGCCCGACAAAGATCCAGAGAGAGACCTGTACATACCGCAAGGTGAAGAGGTCAACCGTTGGATTGCTGCTGCTGAGGAATACCGCCTCTATGATGCTGAGATTCAGGAGCTGAAACAGCGACTGTCTGAGCTTCAAGAAAGGCAAAAGCCTCATCTCGACACCATGAAGTCCCTCATGGGGGAATACTTCCATGCCGACTACTGCGGTGTGATGGTAACGAGATACAAAGCGGCTGGCCGGGTAGACTACAAAAAGCTGTTGGCTGATAAGGCGTCAGGCGTGAAGCCTGAGGATGTTGACCAGTACAGAGAGAAGTCATCAGAGCGGTGCCGTGTAACGGTTACTGGCTCTGTGAAGCCACGGTACATTGTTGATGAGGACGTGCTTGCTCCTCTTGATGATTTGCCGGAAGAAGTAGAGACGTTCTACTGGTGAGTGGGGGATTTTCCCCCGCTTTCCCTTGGGGATTCTGGGAGTCTCCAACGGAAAGCAAGATTTTGTTCTCTTCGGAGAGCGAAAAGTGCGATAGCTGGTCGCCAAAAACAAACAGCAAATTAACGTTAATTTACTAGCCCAACCGGGCGCATCCGCCCGGTTCGGGACGTGGTGCGCCCCCAACTTTTTGGAGTGCATCATGACTAAAGTGAACCATCTACAAAGCCTCTGTGTTATCCACGTAGACTTTGACATCTGGAGTGGACAAACCCGTTTGTCTGCATCTGATCTCAAGCTGGGCGAGGGTGGTGAAATTCCACCTGAGAAAGTAGCTCAACTGGGAAGTAAGAAGATCTGTGATCCGGCTAAGCTGAAAGGCTTTCATCGCCTGAAAACAGAAACTCGTCGCCTCCTGCTGAAATTCGGTATGCCGTTCATGAACGGATTTGCCGTACCCGTCAGCAAGACCGATGAAATCTGTAACAAGCTGAATGACATAAACTTTCAGTTTAACCAACTGAAACAGGATTTCATCAAAGGTTACAACAAAGCCGTGGATGAATGGTGTCAGGAGAACCCTGAGTATGAACGAGCTATCCGTGCCGGAGCCCTTCCAAAGGAAACGGTCGAGGAGCGGATTGGCTTTGAGTACCAGGTGTTCATGATCCAGCCTGTGAACGAAGATGAGGCCAACGCCAAACGCCTTAACCGCAAGGTTGAGCGCTTGGGTGACGATCTCATCTCCGAAGTGGTTCAGGAAGCGAATAAGTTCTATATGGAACGTTTGGCCGGTCGAGACCAATGTGCGGTCACTACTCGGCAGACACTCCGTAACATCCGCGACAAGGTGGATGGGCTTAGCTTCCTGAACAGCGCTTTTAACCCTCTGGTCAAGCTGCTCGACCAAACCCTCCGGGGATACGAGCAACATGCCGATGGCCGAAACATCGTTGCGCCTTTCTTTTATCAGGTCGTGGCCGCAGTGCTGATCATGAGCGAGAGGGACCGCATCGAGCAGTATGCCAATGGCTCGATTACTGTAGAGGGCATGGCTAATGACATTGGCGGTTCGGGAGCCCAGATGGGGGACCGTTCTAAAGATGAAAAGGCCGAACAGAAAAGCGATAAAGCCGGTGAGCTTATCCCTGCAACAGAGGGTGGCGAAACCAAGCAGCAACAGGTAGGTGGTACTGAATCTGTTCAATCAGAACAGACTAACAGCGGTGGTAACGCTGTTGACCTGGATGAAGACATCGACAACTTCTTCAAGAGTTTTGCAGAACGAGGCGAGGGTGAATCGGAAGATGAATCCAATGCCGGTGATGTGGTTCGAGAAGAGCGCGTTGATGTTGAGGATGAGCCGGTTTTGCCTGAGGAAACTCCGGTAGAGCAAGAGCCTGTCCAAGAGGAGCCGACAGAGGAGCCTCTCAACCAGGAGCTGCCTAAAACTGACGACGATGGCGACTATTTCTTCTAATAGTCACTTCAACTAAACCGACCCGGAGGGGATAGCCATTCCCTCCAGGGGTGGACTATCTCCTTCCCTACCAGGAGAAAAGATATGTCCAAAAAACGCACCATTTACAGCGCTCTACCAATCGTGGCCGCAGCCTATGGTGAAAAACTCGGTGTCAAAGTCGCCATCGGTAACGATGACGCATACACCGATGGTAAGACCATCGTGGTTCCGAATATCCCCGACGACTATCCTCACATGGATGCTGTCTGGGGGTATTTGGCCCATGAAGCAGCCCATGTCCGGTTTACGGACTTTGGTGTTGAGCGCCGCAGAGGTCTTCATGCTGAGTTGTCCAACGTTTTGGAGGACTGCCGCATAGAACGGGCCATGATGGAACTCTTCCCCGGTACGTCGCAGACCCTGAATGAGGTTGCTCGCTATATGGCTCAAGCTGGTCATTACGAGCACGTCACAGACAAAGAGGCCCCTGCCTCCATTCTGACAGGGTTTTGTTTGTACTGGTTGCAAACCAAGGCTGTAGGGCAATCCGTCCTTCAACCCTATCTCGATTCGGCTACCCCCGTATTCGAGCGCGTGTTCCCTCAGGGTGTTGTTGTTCGGCTGAACGCTTTACTGCGTAAGGCTGTGAACACTAAGTCAACCGCAGAGGTGACATCCTTGGCCGACCAAATCATCAAGATGATCGAGGAGGAAAAGGAGAAAGAAGAGCAAAAGCCCCTGAATGGTCAGGATGGTAACAACCAGCAGAATGCTGGTGGCAACCAACCTCAGAACAGTCAGGGCGGAAGTGGTAACGATCAAAACCAAGGGCCTGATGCCAATGGTGGTGATCAGCAAGGTAAAGACCAGAAGCAAGACGATGCTAACGGGAAATCTGATCCGAAAGGACAGGGCGACCAAGGCAAGTCGGATACTGATGGTGGCAGCAAGGCAGGACAAAGCCAGGC
Source organism: Citrobacter freundii complex sp. CFNIH4 (assembly GCF_002934505.1). Taxonomy (NCBI): domain Bacteria; kingdom Pseudomonadati; phylum Pseudomonadota; class Gammaproteobacteria; order Enterobacterales; family Enterobacteriaceae; genus Citrobacter; species Citrobacter freundii complex sp. CFNIH4. The sequence continues at coordinate 179,779 of NZ_CP026233.1, read as the reverse complement.
TGGTGGCAATTCTGACGCGGCGAAACAAGACGCGGCCAAAATGCTCCAGCAGGTTCTGAATGCCGGTGCCGGTGATTTGCGTGGTGACGCGCATGATGCACTTAAAGCCGAGCTCAACCGGGTGGCTCAAGATAAGGGGGACAGTAGCTATATGACTGTTCGCTCTGCTGTGAACACCCAGGACAACCCTGCTGTTGGCAAAAGCCTGGTAGGGGATGTGAAGAGCACCACTTCAAAGATAAGAACGCAGCTCTACGGATTGGTCCAGGCCAGCCAGCGAGTTGCTCACCGTAACCAACGATCAGGGAAGCGTGTGGATGCTCGGAAACTACATCGTGTAGTGACGGGTGATACCCGCGTATTCCTCAAGCCGGAAGCCAAGAAACGCCCTAATACGGCGGTTCACATCCTGGTTGATATGAGCTCCTCGATGGCCTACAAGGCCGCCAATGGAAAGGAGCGTCAAGACATTGCGCGGGAAGCGTCCTTGGCTATTTCGATGGCTCTGGAAGCAATACCCGGCGTAAACCCGGCAGTCACCTTTTTTGGTGGCAACCGGAACCAGCCAGTGTTCAGTGTCGTGAAGCATGGAGATACGGTTCAGAATCGGGCCGGTCGGTTTGGGTTCAAAGCAACTGGCGGTACGCCTATGGCGGAAGCTATGTGGTATGCAGCTTTTGAACTCACCAAGACCCGTGAAGAGCGAAAAATGTTGATCGTAGTGACTGACGGGCAGCCTCAAAGCGCCCCGGCATGTCGCTCAGTGATTGACCTCTGTGAACGAAGCGATGTTGAGGTGATCGGCATAGGGGTAGAGACTACCGCAGTGTCAGGACTGTTCCAAAAGAACATTGTCATTGATGATGCGGCAGCTCTGCAACGCACACTGTTTAAGTTGATGGAGCGGTCATTGACTGCTTTTGCAGCTTAACAGGAAGTGAAACGACAAACGGCTATCCCTTCGGGGGTGGCCGTTTTTATTTGGAGAGTCTATGAACCAATTCCATTCATCTTTGGATTTGTATCATCGGAACAAAGGTAGAAGGGCTACAGTGCCGGAGACGCCTTTTTTACTGCTTGCTAAGCGCATTCCTCCGATGTACTGGAGACTGTTCCAGGGTGTTACTTTGGATAGTCGTATGGGATACACAGGCAGGCGGCAGTTCCACAGTCTTGGGCAAGCAATCGACTGGGCAAAGTCATCAGTTGGCGATTCCTGGTCAAATAAGCGCTTTCACAAGCCGGTAGGCCTCGATGTATTGCTGGCCTGTACTGCGAGTAAGGTGCCTGAACATCTGGTCGAAGAACTGAAAAGACGGGGCAGTTGATGCGTCTTTGAGCTTTGCACCCGAAAAGGGCAGTTTGAGCGTTCCTGTTCACACAGCTCTCGTGGAACAATCAAAGTGAGGAGGGAATACCCTCCCACTTTCTCAGAGGCCTTCATTGAGGGTTGCTGAGAAAGTGAATTTTGTCCTCTCTGAGGGCGAAACGTGCGATAGCTGGTCGCCAAAAACAAACAGCATTCAACCTCAGCCTAAGGGCGCACTGCGCCTGACAGGCTCTGTGTGCCCAAGTTACTTTAAGGAGCACACATGTCTCATCTGAACAATCTCAAATCCGTAATGATCTCTCTCGCCGCCGAACATAAGCTGCCTGAAATCTACCAGGATGACATCACTACCGATGTGGAGTCTCTGGATCGATTCGATGGTTTACGTCTGGTCTGGCTGTTGCGGTCTTGCGGCAGCGTATTGGTGCCAGCGGAAGTTGGCGTTAATCCGATCTATATCACCCATTGGTTGTGGTCTAACCACGGTCAACAGGTGGTTCCATTCTCTGTGGATACCCGCACGGGGTTGATTGAAAAAATCGACTTCGAGCAAGCTGAAAAGCTGATCATGCAGATGCCTTGCAACCTCTCTTCATTGCAGAACAAGGAATACTTGGTTGACCAGGTAAACCGAGTGTTGCAACGAGGTTGTGAAATGCGTATCTGGGGTATCTTCGAGTCTCCAAGCTCGGTGGAATCCGTTGGTGGTTGGAAAGAGTGGCAGAGCTATTTCAGCTCTACTGGGAATCGACTGATGGCCGATTTCGTTGGTAAAGCCATTCGATTCACCAACCCTCGATAAATCGCCGTTCAACCATTAACCCTAATTAACCCTATGGGGCTCCGATAGCCCTGAGGGGACGGGGCTCCGCAATCGCAATAAGGAGTCCCTATGAAAAACCTATCAGCTTTGGAAGCAGTTCTTGACTACGACAAACCTTCTCGACGTTTTCTTGATGAGCTCAACGAAAACCAGATGAAGGATTTGTCCGGGGAAATCTTCGCCAAGCTCTACTGGAGCAAGCGTAATCCCCAGTGGTACGAGAAAGACACCAATCGGCTGTTTGCACGACTTCGTTGGGTTCAGCGCATCATCAAGAAGCGCTTGAAAACCGGCAAGGTTAAACCTGAACTGACAGAAAATGGTTCAGTGATGGAGCGCTTCAACTTCCCTTATGGTGACACTCTCGATTTCTTCCATCGGTACTTGCGACATCCCAAATGGGAGGTTGTGTATCAAGAATCGGGGTGCAGTGCCTTTTGGAAAAATGAAGCAACGCTTGAGCTATGCACCTACTGCGAAGGTGATGTGGTCATGATGAAGGCTCCTGATGAAGCAACCTTCTTTCGTGATTGCAATCGCCTTAGCTGGTGGTATGCAGATAACGCTTGATCTTAATCCCTAACCAGGGGCGAACCGGCCCCTGATGGGAGCATGGTGCGCCCCATCTATGATGGAGGACGCCATGTTCAAATCATCAGTATGCTCCTACGAAAACAGGGGGCCTTACGGAAACAACAAGTACCGAGGCAACTGCTCGGGCTTTATCGTTAAAGACTTCATTGAGTCTTACATGAGAAAGCCGAACGGGCTGGTGGCAGACCCAAGTGTTGGGGGTGGCTCTAGCATCGACGTTGCCAATGAACTTGGTGTCCGTTTCAAAGGGACAGACTTGCATCAGGGGTTCAACCTGTTGCGGGATGACTTCCTTTCGTTCCTCGGAGAGCCTGCACACCTGATCTGGTGGCACCCTCCTTACTGGGACATGATCCAGTATTCAGGTAAGCAGTGGGGCGAGCCCAACAAATGGGATATGAGCCGCATGAATTTGCCTGAGTTCGTTGAAGCCCTTGAGCTGGCCGTTATGAATATTCATGACGCCTGTGAGCGAGGAGGGCATTACGGAATCCTCATGGGAAACCTGAGGCGCGATGGGGATTATTTCAACCTGTCCAGCCTTGTGGAACGTATCGCACCTGGGAAGCTGGTGGATGAGATCATCAAAACACAGCACAACTGTGTGAGTGACCGAACTCAGTATTCCGGGAAGCTGGTGCGTATCGCCCATGAAAAGCTGTTGGTGTTTCGTCGTAACGACGTTGCCTCATCGCTCTGTCTTCTTGCTGCCGTACACCGTCGAGCAACCAATATGGTTTCGACTACGTGGAAAGCTGCAATACGCCGAACCCTACAGGGGAAAACGTTGAAGCTGGAGCAGATTTACAAAGAGATTGAACCCTACGCAAAGCATCGAGAGAACAACCACTGGCAAGCAAAGGTCAGGCAAGTTCTTCAAGATGCCAGGTTCTTTATTCGCATCGAGGTAGGTGTCTATGCACTTGCTGAGTAGCCCAACCGGGGCGTGACATCCCGGAGGGGATTGGTCGCGCTCATCAACAACAAAGGAGCGTGACCATGAACGTACAACTTCAAGCCAGCAACAATGTGCTGTTGGCGCAAATCGAAAGCAAAGGCCTCACTGTTGAAACGCATTGTCGCAGTGGCTTTTGTGGCATGTGCCGGGTTCGTCTACTCGAAGGTCAAGTGGCCTATGACGAGACGCCCATCGCATTTGTCAAAGAAGGGGAAGTGTTGGTTTGCTGCGCTAAAGCAAAAACCGATGTGACCTTGGAAATTTAACCCATCCGGAGGAGCCTTTCCTGCGGGTGGGGCTCCTCTATCCATTACGAGGAGAAACACTATGTCTATCAATACCAAAGTTGAACAAATCGCATACGGTCATGCTACCGCTCTAGTGCTCAGTGAACTGGGCCAACAAGAGAATTGGTGCAAGGCTTATGAGTATTTGTCTGAGTGTGTCGAACGGGGAGACGAGCCTGAGGATCTGGTCGTTTGGCAACCGTTTGAGCACTGGGAATGGAAAGACATTCTGGAGCAAATCGAGAGCGAAGCCGAGTCTCTGCTTTCGACTATTAAGTCCGTTTTAGGCTTGGCCCACAAAGGCATCATTCAGTCAGCAATTGACTGCTCTCTGGATTCGGACATGACCCAGCTTGACCTGATTGGAATGGTCGAGCTCGGAAGTGAAATCGAAGATGGGGAGTGTGCTGGAGGTGGCTATGCAGCTTAACCGATACACGGCCAGGGAGTCTGACAAAAGTCGGATACTTCGGACCATCGGCTGGTGCAAGCGCAATCACCTTACACTTGCCGGTCTTCCATACGAGGACAATCTTGCAGGAAGTGACGGGATCAGCATAGAGATCATCACTCCTCCTGGTATGTCGCGGGAAATGTTGGAGCAAGCCGTCAGAGAGGGGTATTCAGAGCGAGATGTCGTAAGGCATCGCATTCTGGAGTGCCCTGTCGGTTGGTTCATGGAAGCTGATGGCAAGGCATTTGATCATGAAGTGTTCCACGATTACGTGGTGGCTCATGGTTATGGCGAACCTTCCAGCGAAGCCTATGAGCTGGCGGAGCGGTGGTTCTGGCAGGGCAACGATTATGCGTTGATAGCTGCGGAAATAGTTGCTCGTGATCTTTGTGTTCGTGATGACGAAGATGAGGACTGATCCTATGGATGCTGTAGCGCATATAGCAGCAGATAACCTTGTACCGGCATGTGGAGGTGCAGAGAAGCCGTTTACCGTTAGTGGTAGACAGTGGCTTTACTGCTATCACCCAGCCAGTGGGAGGCACTGCTACTTAGACCTCGATAATGACCGTCCAGTCTGGCATCGAGGATTTCATCCTGCTTTTCATCCTGAGCTTGAGTTCGCTGATGAAGCTGAGTTGCTTCGACCAGTTGAGCGAAAGCCTGACCATGAAGAGCTGGAGGATTTTTACTTTTAACCCACGGGGCCGCTCTTCCTGATGGGAGACGGTCCTCCATTCTCAAAGGAGAAGACCATGAAAGATCACAGTCAAACGATTGTGTTCCCTGGGAACAATGTTGAATCACTTGCTGAGGCTAACGCCATGTTGAGCGCTGTGTCGGAAGATGCACGTAAAGCCAGCAATACGGAAGACAAACGTGACCTTGAATCGCTTCAAGGCTGGCTGGAAGAGAACATCAATTCTCAACTGGCAGGCGTGAAGTAACTATGACTGTAACCCCACTGGGGGCTTCATGCCCCTGTGGGGGCATGGTGCCCGTAAAAGGAGTCACCATGAATGCAGTGAAGATGATCCAGAAGGAAAACCAGCTTGAGCTGCCGCTTTTCTTCCTGGATGAAGAGCCGAAGACCGCAGAAGTCATTCCATTTGAGCCAAAGCCTGAATGGACTGATGATGAGGTAAGGCAGTTACGTGATGGGCTTTTATGGCATAGCCTTAGAGTCCTTGCTGATGGTCGAGCTGGAAGTGAAATCAAGCAGGAAACGATGGCTTGGGTGATGTCCGATGAGGTACATCCATTCTCATTTGTGGTCTGCTGCGATGAAGCAGGTTACGATCCATCTGGAGTAAGGGAAGGCGTGAAGTCTATCCTAAACCGCTTAGCGCGGGTTAAAGCGGGGGGTTAACCCCCTGCTTTCCCAGTGGCATCGACTTTCACATGTGAAAGTTTGTGCCCCTCGGAAAGCAAGATTTTGCTCTCTGTCGAGAGTGAATAGTGAGGTAGCTGGCCTCCCCAAACAAACAGCATTCTACATAACCCTTGGGGGATCACTGCCCCTCGGGCTGGTGGTTCCCTGACAAACATGGAGCCACAACTATGACTACTCTTGCCAGCTTTGCGAATCCGATTTCTGTTATTCAACGCTCACCAACCAGTGGGGTGTTTGGCACAAATCAGTTCGTAGGAGACAAAGAGGGATTTGTACAAAAGGTGCTCGGAAAGTGGTACTGCAATCCAGGGAATACCATTCCCGTTGAGAGCATGTCCCACCTTGAGCAGGCGGAGAAACTGTATGACTTCTATGTCAAGTATCTCCAAGTGAAAGAAAAGATCTCTGTGAACCTTGGCCGGGTGCTGCATAAGCTGTACAGCACTGGTTCTATCAAGGAAGCAGAGATCGTGCTTGAAGCAATAAAGGCTCAGGCTGGCGTAACAGCTTGAGCAATCTACTAACCCTAAACCGGGTGCATCCGCCCGGTTCGGGACGTGGTGCGCCCCCAAACTATTTGGAGTGCATCATGGAAAAACATAACCTCAAATCCGGATTCAGCATCTATTTCGCTGACGTCCATTTCGAGAAACAAGTCTACGCATTCGGCTCAGGACTTGGCTTCACCTCTGTGATTTACGCCTACTCGCTGGGCCGAGATCCGGAAGAAGCTGAGAAGCTGGCGCTTGAAAAGTACGACTCTGACGAAACGAAGGTGAAGAAGGTGCATGTCAATCTGGCTCGCAGCCAGGACATCAACCGCTACACCTTCCCTGAACAAATGGCTGGCTTTGCTAATGCCATTCAGTCTCACGGCATCGCTGTGAACTGAGAACCACTTTAAACCCATCGGGGCCATTACTTCCCGATTGGGACGGTAGTGGCCTCTCAACCGAAAGGAGAGAGCTCATGGCTACTATCGTAAACACCAAGTTAGGAGAACATCGAGGCAAGAAGCGCGTCTGGCTGGAAGGCCAAAAGCTACTGCGTGAAGGTTACTATCCTGGCATGAAGTATGATCTGGAGCTGAAAGATTCCCAGGTTGTGCTTCGCGTCAAAGAGGAGGGTAAGTTCACCATCAGTAAGCGCGAGCGCAATGGCCGGGTGTCTCCAATCATCGATCTGACCGTGCAGGAGCTTGCTACCGTTTTTGACGGTGTAGAGATGCTCCGCGTGTTCATCCGTAACGGCGCAATTGTGATCTCTGCTCACCATCAACAAGAGCGAGTGATCGAGCGCGTCAACCGGCTTATCAGTAAGCTGGAGAATGGAGAATCGCTTTCGGTATGCAGCCTCTTTCATGGGGGTGGTGTGCTTGATAAAGCGATTCACGCCGGTTTTCACAAGGCGGGAATTGCCAGTGCCATATCTGTGGCCGTGGAGATGGAAGGGAAATATCTCGATTCGTCTTTGGCAAATAACCCGGAGCTTTGGAACGAAGATTCTATTGTTATCGAATCGCCAATCCAGGCTGTGAATCTCAGCAAACGCCCACCACAGGTGGATGTTTTGATGGGGGGCATACCGTGTACCGGCGCGTCAAAGTCAGGTCGCAGTAAGAACAAGTTGGAGTTTGCCGAATCGCATGAGGCGGCAGGTGCCATGTTCTTCAACTTCCTGCAATTCGTAGAAGCGCTAAACCCAGCCGTTGTGCTGATTGAGAACGTGCCTGAGTACCAGAACACCGCTTCGATGGAAGTGATTCGTTCGGTGCTCTCTTCGTTGGGTTACTCCCTACAAGAGCGCATTCTCGACGGCAATGAGTTTGGGGTTATTGAGCGCCGCAAGCGTCTTTGTGTTGTTGCGCTTTCCCACGGGATCGACGGGTTTGAACTTGAGAAGGTTCAGCCTGTTCGCACCAAGGAAAGTCGCATACAGGACATCCTGGAGCCAGTTCCGCTCGATTCTGAACGTTGGAAGTCATTTGACTATCTGGCTGAGAAGGAGTTGAGAGACAAAGCTGCTGGCAAGGGGTTCTCTCGCCAGCTTCTGACTGGCGACGATGAGTTTTGCGGCACCATAGGTAAGGACTATGCAAAATGCAGAAGTACCGAACCTTTCATTGTTCATCCAGAACAGCCGGAGTTGTCTCGCATCTTTACACCGACAGAACATTGTCGAGTGAAAGGGATACCAGAGGAACTCATCCAAGGTCTGTCGGACACTATTGCCCACCAGATTCTCGGGCAATCGGTAGTCTTTCCCGCGTTCGAGGCTTTAGCCCTCGCATTAGGGAACAGCCTGTGGAGCTGGGTTGGAATGATGCCAATCATGGTCGAAGTCGTGGATGAATCACAGCCGGTGATCGGTGGTGAAGACTTCCATTGGGCAACGGCATTGGTTGACGCAAAGGGCACTCTCAAGCTGTCACCGGCAGCGAAAAAACAGGGGATGCCCTTCAACATTATGGATGGTCAATTGGCTGTCTATTCACCTAACGGAACTAAAAAGAGCTGCGGCCATGAGCCTTGCGAATATCTCCCGGTAATGATGTCCGGAGACGCAATCATGGTCACTTCATCTTTGGTTCATTAGTAACTCACCGGGGCAATGCCGAAAGGCCTTTGCTCCGGCCTATCCGAAAGGAGAGTAATCATGAAAATCGAAACTGTTGTGCCTTTACCTCCCGAGGATTCAGGCCTTCAACACTGCATTGCCAGGTTCCATAACCGCAACATGGATTCCAAGCGAAAAGACAAGACCCGTTTTTTCAGGAGGGAGCCGGTTATGATCGTAAACCCAGAGACCAAAGCAAAGGTTCTCCGGTATGCGATGGGCAACCCTGGGAATTTATCCATCACAAAGCTGGCGGTCGCGCTGGATTACGATGCGGTAGATGCTCTGGGTGTTCGTTTTAAAGACACTGTAAATCTTGAGGTTCGCAGAGCCAGGCGCTGGGAAGTCTGGCAGTGGTTCTGGAACCATCCGGATCAAAGTGTCCAACTGTCAATCAAATTGGGCGTGGTTGGCGCTGTGTTGGGAGTCATGGGCTTCCTGACTGGCGTAGCTCCGTACCTCTTGGGATAAACCAATAAAGCCGTTAACGGGCAATGTAAGTCCGGAGACGGCTTGCATTGCTCTCTCGAAAGTGGAGAGTCAAATGAACACATTAGAACAACTTGTAAATCAGAGAGTGCTTGAGGAAGGTCTGAAAAAGGCGAAGCCATTGGCCGCGCAAATGGGGCTTGAATCTGTACCTGATGAGATGCTTGAAATGATCTGCCCAAACTTGAACTACTCTGGGCAGTTTACGCCAGCTCTGTACGCGAGATTTCAAAGCGTAAAGCGATTACTGAAAGAGTTGTCGGAACAAACCTCACCTAAGCACGGGCATATTGTGAAGTTTACCAACCAATATGGGAGCTACGATGAGTCAGCTTTGCTGTTCAAAGAAGGCGACGTCAGAAACCAGAACTTGGTTGCTTGTGTGGGCGGGAAGACGCTAAATCTCGGAGAGCTAGAGCTTCGAGATTATGGGCTCAATATGCACATCGGTTGCGGTGGACCATTTGAGCCGATCTCAGAAGCGCAGATTCAGTCCTTGTCTGAGTTTGACTTCTATGAGACGACCTACAGATTCTGGGGCCAGAATCCATGTGGAAACGGGATGATAGACATCACCGTCCCTATGAAACGTTGGTTCTTGACTGTGTAGCTTCAACCTGAGTGCGCCGAGAAATCGGCGTACCGGCCCCTTAAAAAGGGTAATCAGCGCAGGGGGAAACCCCGCGCTTTCCCAAGCATCTCGGTTTCCCAGGGTGCTTCGGAAAGTGCCTTAGGCGCTCAAGTGCGGTAGCTGGCTGCCAAAAACAAACAGCAAATTATCAACCCTGACGGGAGCACCTCCTGTTAGGGGGGCTCCGTCATAAACTGAACGGAGATATAGCATGTCTAAAAACGTCAACGATGTTTTTTCAAACCGAACTTCTTTGGAATGTACTGTAAATGCAGCGCTGGATCGTCGTATCGGTCTGCGTGTCGGGTTCCCTCATTACAGAGAAGGAGCAAACGGTGTGGTTTGTGAGATCGAAGCAGAGTACCCATTGCTCAACACTCATTCGAGTGTTGCATGGCCCCTGCTCGATGAACTCAACAGTTACACCATCCAAAAAAACCAATCGCTCATTGATCACATTGATAATGCGGTCGCTGAACTGTTGAAACACAAGGCTCGTCTACAGCTTGATATTCAAAAGCTGCAAGACGGTGACATTGATCTGGTGAAACAGGCCAAGCAGCAATACGAAGACAACCAGATGTCGAGTAGCAGCTAGTTCAGGTCTGATAGCCAGGATTCAATTTTAACCCTACCGGGGTGCTTTCCCGGAAGGGATGGGCACCCTGCTAATCCAGGAGGCCCTATGCAACAAACATTAAACTTTGATCTATCAGAACAACCCATCCCAGTGCTTTTGCGTGGGGATAAGTGGGATTCTGTTTGGTCAGAACTGACTGATAACGAGGATTTGAACTTCGTTGATGCCAGTAGAGGAACCAGTCTGTCATCGTTGATCACGTCATCGGTTGAGTCCATTCACACGGCCTTAATTGATGGGTGGACCATGATGATCGGCTATTCCAGTGGTAAAGATTCTGAAACGGTCTTGCACCTGTTCCTGATGGCCCTGATCCGGGCTGTAAGGAGTGGGGCGACCATCAGCCAGCACCACTTCATCTTGCACACTGACACACTGATCGAAAGCCCAGAGGTAAGGTGGCTGGCGGATCAGAAACTGGCCGAGCTGGAGCGTTTCATTGCGAAGGAAAACCTTCCTCTGACCATCGTTCTAGCAAAGCCTGGGATCTCGCAGAGTTGGACGGGCCGAATCCTTACTGGGAGGGGGTTGCCTACGTTTTCCAACTCCACGGCCCGCCAGTGTAGCCAGGATTTAAAAATCACCTCTGCCAAAAGAGCGAAGGCAGCTTATATGCGAGAGCTTCCCAAAGAGGTTCGACAGAAAGTCTGCCTTTTGCTGGGCAGTCGTGATGCTGAAAGCACTATTCGTGCGGCCAACATTGCAAAACAGCGAGGAAGCTCAGATCGCGTCATTAAGACGAAAGATGGGGGTGAGCTGTATGTGGTGAAAAACTGGTTGGCGAGTGATGTCTGGGAGTTCTTACTATCCGCTGGCATGGGCTCAGCATATCCTCTGCCAAGTTACTTGGAGAGCAATGTCACTACGGCAGAGCTTTACAAGGCGGCAACAGGGGAGTGCGTGTGGTCGGCAACAGAGAAGAAGGCCAGTGACGCCTGTGGCGCTCGCTTCGGTTGCTGGGCTTGCCAGGCTGTTGGGTTGGATAAGTCAATGGAGACGTTGCTTGCCACGGACCCTGAAAGGCATGGCTATATGTCGGGGCTGAACCGCATCCAGCGCTACTTGGCAAAACGCCGGTACGCATGGGAAGACCGCCATCCCGTAGGTCGAACGATTTACGAGGGCGGATACATCAAAATACAGCCGGACGTTTACAGTCCTGTTTTCCTAGAACGATTGCTTCATGTCTGTTGCAGCATGGACTACATGGAGCAAAAGAGAGCTGATGAGCTGGCATACAAGCTGGCTACTGGTCAAGCAGAGGATAACGACTGGAACCGTCGAATGGCAGAGCCACAATTCCGGATCATATCGGAAGAGGCTTTAGTCCATATCGACTTCATGTGGGCCTTCCATCATTTCAATGATAAGCCTTTCCATGCCCTGGAGATTTACCACAGGGTTTGGTCGATGGGTGATCTGGACTTGCTGGAAGACGAGCCGCAGTGTGAAACCGTTCCTCAGTCACCAATTCCGAAGCCATTGTGGTTGAAGGTTGGTCGCTGGGGCGATGGTTCGCTTTCTGATGGCTTGGCCGATCCGTTAGCGGAAATGGCTTACTTTGACGGCGGGGATGACCCGTTGGCAGCGCAAGTGATCAATACCGCAGACGGAAAGAGAAGGGTGGTTTGCTTCGCAGAAGATGATGAAGTGAAAGTCGATCCCGACTCCGCTGCGTTCATCATCTGGAACGAATACCCGCGACTAAGGGAGTCTGTACTGAAGGGACATTATACGCCCGGTAGTGCAGCGCAGTTCTACCTTCGGTTCGGAGCAATCCAGCTTGCGAAAGGAAAAGGCGCTTTGTATCACCGTATGATGCAAAGAGGTCAAACCTACCACCAGATGGGCCTTACAGGGCTACAGACGATGGAAGGAATCCAACAGCGCAAGGATGTCAAAGTGCTTAGCGATGCTAAGTACAAAGATCTGGTGAAGCGAAAAATCAAGGGAAGACTGGCAACGGTACGCTGGTGGGTCAACTTGCACTTAACGTTCAAGTACCATCTGCACCACCGTACTCCGACGGGGTTGTTCATCGAGAAGCAACTTGACCAGGAAGCAATGGAAGAACAGAAACGGCATCAGGAGCGATGGTTTAACTACGTGACTGACGCGATGCTTTGTTACTCCAGCGCATTCTGTATGAGCGTCATGGAAGGGCGAGAGGGGAGCGGAAACGCCAACATTCGTCGTTACATGGCCGCGACCAGAAGGAAGGCTTATACGGCCCTCTGCGAGCTCTTGGACAATACTGACGCCCAGTGGGTGAATGATGTGGTCCAGAGTGCCGTAGGGCAGTATGAGGCGATACAGGCAGCCCTAACCGAAGGTTCCGCGCTTGCTATCTATCTCGACTGGATCAACCTACTGTCAAAACGCCATCCAGCCTCTTTGGAGCGACATGTCAGAACGATGATCAAGGCGGTTCAACGCTTACATCGCCGCGACGACACAGAGTTGCAAAGAGGACAGCAAGGCTTGTCCTTGGCCGCATAAAAAGCCCTCCTTCGGGAGGGCTTTTTCTTTTGCACCCCAAAAGGGCAATTACAGCGTTTTACCCTTTTAGGTGGCTGTCATACTCTTTGTTCATTGTCAGCGCTTGCTGGCTATAACGGTAGCTGGCCCAAAACAGCAATAACCTAACCCCTCGGGAGGAAACCCCTCCTGGGTTCTCTCCCACAAACAAAGGAGAGAAGCATGAGCCTAGACAAGTTAAGTCGGCTGGTGGACCAACAACGAAAGACCCAGGATGAAATCGACAATGAAATCATTCTGGCCGTCAAAGAGGTGTTGGCTACAAACTCAGTCGGTTTAGCCCGTGAGCTTGTTGGGGGTGTCCCGCAAGATCATCCATTCCATCCGTTTTTACTCGCTATAGCTAAGCAGCTTGACCCGAGATAACTAAGTAACCCAACCGGGTACACCAAGGCCCGGTCGGCTTTGGTGTACCTCCAACCAATTTTGGAGGCACTATGTCTAATTCAAATTTCGGCTTTCTAGCTCTGGCCTTGCGCCAACGCCTGATCAAACGCTGGTCACTGATGCACTCTGTTCAACCGGAGTCTGTGTTGGAACACAGCGCTGTTGTTACCCTGCTTTCCTACCTGGCTGGCAATATTGCCATTCAGCAAGGGAAGTCGGTGGATCTGGCAGTCATGCTTGCTCATGCTTCGTTGCATGATGCAGCCGAGGTTCTCTGTTCGGATGTTGTAACACCGGTCAAGAAAGCAAACGCTGTTTTGCAGCGTGAGTTTGAACGACTGGAAAAGGCCGCAGAGGACAAACTCATCCAGACTCTTCCCGAAGAACTCCAGGATGCAGTCGCCATAGCCTTCGCTCCCGGTGGCTATGAACAATCACTGGTTAAGGCCTGTGATACCTACTCCGCTTACATCAAGTGCAAACTTGAGGTGGCCGCAGGTAATGGCCTTGAGTTCCAGGATGCTCTCAGCAAAATGGAACGTGTTGTTGCTCAGGTGAAATCGGACTTCCCGGAAATCGACGCTCTGGACAAATGGTTTGGTAACGGACTCGGCCATTCAGTAGATAAACTGCTGGCAGGGGGTAACGATGACTAATCCAATCCCTGGCGACATCAAGATTAAGGACTTTGGCCGCGACCGGAAATTCCGTTCGGTTGATGAGCTTCAAAGCACTTTGTCAGAACAGTACAAAGGTCAGCATGTCAGCATCGTTTACCCTGCAAAGCCCAGCGGTTTACTCCGCACGGTTTTTGTCAGTGTCGATGATGCTGGTGGCGTGAATCGAACCTATGGGGACCAGTCTCCTGTCGATTTTTCTGCCATCAAAGATGACCTGTATGTACCAAGTGACCTGTAGGAGAGCACTAGCTATGGTGGTGATCATCGTAAACACAGGACACTATGAGTTTATCGGCCTTGGTGAGACCCACGGACAAGCCACAGAAGGGCTTTTGAAACGCTGGGACGAACACTGCGAACGTAATCCGGATGCTGAGTCTGGTTACATGCAGGAGCTGATAGAAGAAGGAAGCGCACAAGTTGTCGAGATGGAGCCCGGCTCCGCCGTAATTTACGGACTTGACGGCTAAGCCTTCTCAACTAACCCACTCGGGCGCATCATCCCGAGAGGGTGTGGTGCGTCCTAACCAAAAGGAATGCACTATGTCTAACTTTGAACAAGCTCTGGAGCGTACTGACGGTAAAACACTGATTCTCAGCAATGGGAGTAAGTGGGCAGGCCAAGACCCGGACAGCATTCAGACTTTACTGGATGTCCTGGGTGACAACGTTCTTGACCCGATGTTTGAGCAGTATCACTGTTATCGCCCATACCCGTTTGAACCAATGGTGAGGACGGGGCGAAATGGCGAAATGTTCCAGCCTTGGCTTGGGGCAGCCTGCTTCTTTGGGAACTTCCTGACCGTCTCTCATGTTTTCAACATCATCACGAAAGATGACGGTGTTGTTGAGGCCTTAACAGAGGCGATCCGGAAGAATATGGCGACTGAACAGTACCAGCAGAATGCCTATGAGCGTTATGCCGGTTGGTTCTACGCTGAAACCAGCGAAGGGTTAAGGCTAGTCTCTCCAAGTGAGGCTGCCGACATCCGAGCTGGCGCAGTTTCAAAGCTGCGTTACCCAAGAAACTTCGAGGTTATGAAAACTGCGGTTCTCAAAGGTCCTCGATTTGATACTGAATTAAGCCGCAAGGCTTCTTAACCCAAACATTAACCCCACGGGGGACATCGGTCCCTGAGGGGATGGTGTCTCCCTCTGAAATTAAGGAGATACCAATGATTAAACAGCATTTTCAAAACGAACTGGTTAAGTGTGGATACCCGGATGATCTGACGATTGAGTACAGTCTCGGATACTGCCAGGGGGATGGCGTAGCCTTCTACGGGGATTTGAGCGTTGATGACGTCAAAGCTCTCATGAATCGCCTATTCAGCACTGAGCCCGGCCAAGTGGATGCTGTCAGCCGCGTGAAGAACCTGATGGCACAGAAAGACATTGAGAATATGCTTTCTGTCCTCCGCGAATATGGTTCCTGTGACCTGTCCATTACTCGGAATAGTCACGGGCATCACTACAGCCATTGGAACTGCATGAACATCGACGACAACGTGGACTTCACAGGGATCTTCCCTGATGATGATTCCATGATTGGCACCGGCATTGAAGGGATTAACCAGGATATGGTCGAGCGCTGGCAAGACCTCTGGGAACGCTTTGTGCTGGAGCTGGCGGATGATGTAAAAAGTCTTTCCAAGAAGCTCGAAGCGGACGGGTACTCGCTGATCGAGGCCTCTCCATGCGAAGATGAAGTGGTTTGGGAACGGGCCACTGAAAACTACCTGGTGCGTGTTACTGAACTCCCTGAGCGGGATTTCGATATGGGCCACTGGGATGACGAAGTAAGAGACCAAACAATTTGTTCTATCCTGGAAGGGAAAGAGCGAGTGCTTGGCCTACGTGTTGAGGTACTCTCTCGTGAAAACGAGATTGTCCTGGGTGAAGAGAGTCTGCACGGCTTGACCGTTGCCAGTGATGACAAGAGCTACGCTGGCTACAGACGAGAACTTCTCCGGGGCGCTATCCAGCAAACCAGGGACTTTTTCTCTCGCCACCTCAAAGCGGCATAACAAGGCAGGGGGAAACCCCTGCTTTACTTCCCAAGTCTTCTTACTCATGGTTAAGCCATCAGTAAGCAGATTTTGTCCTCCCTGAGGGCGAAAGCGTGCGATAGCTGGTCGCCAAAAACAAACAGCAAATTAACGTTAATTTATTAATCCCTGCGGGAGTCTATCTCCTGCTGGAGATACCTCCCGTTATTTCTGGAGGTATCCATGAACAAATTCCAAGACTTTAAGTTGGTTTATCGTCAAGGTGGTCGTCGCTTAGAGCGTGTCTTTAAGGACACTCTTTACGCGAATGTGAAGCGTGTCGCTGACTCGTTTCCTCCGACCGTTCTTTGGCGCATTCAGCCAGCGTAAAACTCGGAACCTTAAAGCTCGGCTTTGGCCGTGACCTTTCAATAACCCATGCGGGTACACTTCCCCGCACGGGGTAGGTGTACCCATTAACTTTGGAGTACACCTTATGAACCAAGTAGCTAAATTGGACCTCGCCCAAATCCGTCAACAAGCCATCAATGATGGTCTGCTGGTGGACCAATCTTCCATCGGTAAACAAGCTGGTTTCCTGACCAATGTGGCAGTGACCCCGGCAATTGTCGATGGAGTATTTGGTGCAGATGGTAAGCACTCGGTAGAAGACTTCCTTTTCATGTTTTTGCAGCTTTGTGTTGCTCAAACAAAGGTCGCTTTTACCGACAACAAGAATTGGGGAAAGATTCGTCTTTATTACCCCATGCCCACTGTAGATGGCTTTTTCAAACCCACTGAGGTTGTGATTAAGTCAGATCCTGTAACCGCAGATGTCACAATCATGATGGCCTCGGAAGATGGCACTCATTTGTGCTTGTGATATTCACAAAATTCGCCTCCGTTTCGGGGGCGACCTTTTTAAACCCCTCGCCGGGGAGTTCTCCCCGGCTGGGGAGCCTCCTTGGCACATTCTCCCGGTGTCGGGGTTTCCTTAAAACCCTGGCGACGGGGGTTTAAGGAAGCCTCGATGCTGGGGTTCACGCTAAGGAGAAAACCTATGTCTTACTACAAAGCTGACACCGTTCGTGAAGCTGCAAACGGAAACTGGCTATTCATCCTGGCGGCCCTAGCGCCCCATCTTGAACCAGCTCTCCGTAAACCTGGTCGTCATGTTTCTTGTCCTATCCACGGCGGGAAAGATGGCTTCCGACTGTTCAAGGATGCCCACCTGACTGGTGGCGGCGTATGCAATACATGCGGTGCCAATCATGATGGTTTTGAGCTGCTGATGTGGCTCAATAACTGGGACTTTAAACAGTGCCTGAGCGAGGTTGGTGATTATCTGGGCGTTGAGAAAGAGCAACCCCAGTATCAACAAGCCGCTGCACCGACACGAGCTCCTGTCCAGGCCAAAGCGCCTGTTCAGCAAGAGCCTATGAAGGTGAATAACAAGGTTCTCGATTCCAAGAATCGTAAAAAATCCATTGCCGGTACTCTGATTGCCCACGGTAAAGCTCCTTATGAGCATAACGAAGACAACGAGCTCAGCTACTTTGCCTTCATCCGTGACAAGAGCGGTTTGGAACGCACCATCTGGGGCGTGGATCTTGAAAGAGCCATTGGTGAAAGTGAAGCCAAGTATGGGGATGAGATCGTCATGACAAACCTCGGGCGCGAGCCTGTAACTGTCGTCGTTGAAGTTAAGGACGAGCAGGGGAATGTTGTGAGAGAACAACCTATGCAAACGCATCGCAACACCTGGCTGGTGGAACGTCGCGGCGCTACGGTAACGCAGTTCCGCGCTCGCTCGAACGGTGGTGTTGAGCCGGTGAGTCACCATGTTGAGTCGGCCCCTGTGGTCAACCGCACGGTAGAAGCTCCGGCACCGCAAGTACAACATGCGGCCACACAACCGGAAGAGCAAAGCAGCGAAAACAAGCCGAAAGTTGTTCCGATGTTTCGTGAACAACCTAAGCCTTGGCTGCTTGAGCTCCAAGAAGAAATGGAGAAGAGAATGGAGCGCGAACGCGCTTACAGTGCTCGTCTCCGTGAGAAAATCGAGAAGGTATGGAACGAGTGTTTGCCGTTCTCCAGTCATGTGACTGAGCCAATGCGTCTGTACTTCAAAAACCGCGAGCTTCTGTTCAAGGTTGATGAAGTAGAAAAAACAGACTGTCTGCGGTTCAATCCGGCTATGGCCTACTACGACGAAGATGGCAATGAAGTTGGGAAATTCCCGGCTATCGTCTGCGCTATCCGAGATGTGGAAGGCAACCTGGTAACGCTCCACCGCACCTATCTCACCCAAAACGGTAAAAAAGCCAAGGTCGGCAACGCCAAGAAGATGATGCCCATTCCTGACGGTTTGGATGTCAATGGCGCGGCCATCCGCCTCGGTGAACCGACTGAGGGTATCCTGGGTGTTGCAGAAGGGCTGGAAACAGCCCTGTCAGCTTATCGAGTCACTCAAATCCCGGTTTGGTCAACGGTCAATGCGACCCTGATGGAGTCCTTCGAGGTTCCAGAAGGTGTTCACACCGTACTGATCTGGGCTGACAAAGATAAGTCTGTGACTGGTGAGAAGTCAGCGAACGTGCTGAAAGCCAAGCTGGAGAAGCGCGGCATTCGTGTGTACGTCCTGCTGCCTAAACTCCCGATCCCGCCCAGAGCGAAAGGGATTGACTGGAACGATGTCCTGATGAGTCAGGGAAGCCTCGGTTTCCCGAATGCTCGCTACCTGCGCGATTTCATTGCGAGAAGGAGAGCTGAGTATGGCCGTCATTGATGTCTCGAAGGTTGATACAACGCCTGGTAACGACGCGGTGTGCCCCTTTTCTCCCCCTGAGGGGTGGGAGGGGGACTCTGCGGCCTACGTTGAGCTTATGCGGTCTCGGTATCGTCATCTGATGCACGGCCAGAGAATGATGGTGACAGCCTCCTTCGCAAGAAGGGAGCCTATCCAAGTTACTGGCCCGTTTGCTGATGAAGCGACGAAGATCATTAACTCAATGAAGATGAACAAGGCGAAGCCAACAGCTTTGTCTGCCTAAAACTTTAACCCTGAGGGGGTGTTCATGCCCTCTCGGGCATGATTCGCCTCCTCTTCAACTATGGAGGTAATCATGAAAAAGTTTTTGCGTATTAAGACGTGGTTTGTGCGTCTTTTCTCTCCTGACAAGAAGACTCTGGGAGCTATCGGTGAAGACCTGCGTAAGGTCGCCGTAACAGCCATCGGTGTCGGTATTGTAGGATTGGCTGTATCTGGGGACACTATAACCGTCAAAGAAGCCGGTTTGGTGTTGGTCATTGGGGTTATCCTGTGGATCTATGGTATAATCTTAACCAAGGTCAGCAATTCCTAAGGGGGTCAAATGGACGCTTTCACATTAGGCATGTTGGGGTTGCTCATTTTTTTCACTGTCGTCACTGGCGGCAGTCTGTATCTCTACCATGAGAAACAGAAGGAAAAAAAGCATCACAACGCCTAAAGAGTAACTGCGATAATGAACGTAAAGGCCAGCAATAGCTGGCCTTTTTTTATACTTGCAGTTTGAAGTGTTACATGTCACGATGAAGTTGGTGTGACATGTAACGGTAAAGGTGTTTTTTTGAAAGTATCCAATGAAGATGCTCAGGCTACGGCGATCTATCTCCTCAGAGCTGCTTCGCGCCCAGCTTTCTGGCGTGACGTCCCATTCGATAAGAAACTTGAAGCCGTGGACAGCCTGAACAGCATGGGGCGATCACCATCAGAACTCACTGAATGGATTAATAAATATCTGACAGCAGAGCAAATCAATAAACTCGGGACATCAATTAGGCAACGTCGCAGAAGGGGATATGGTGTTGGTAAAAGCATAACTATAAGCGATAAAGCCCACAGGATTTTGAAGCGGTTGGCAGAAGTCGATGGTTGCAATTTGTCAGAAGTGATAGAGAAACGCCTAGCCCGAGCTTATAAAAATACTTGGGACCACAAATAGAGTGGCACTAGGGGTTGCATTTTTAAAACCCGTGGTAGCATCTAAATGAACCCTAACGAATAGGGGTGCTGGCGGCGATGCCGACCATTATCCCGATAATGGAGAAATAGACCATGATGACACTGACTACTGTCTCGAAGAAAACTTCTAATAATTCAGCCCTTGTATTCTGGCGCGTTGGTACAAAACGGAAAGGCATCCTTGATGTTCGTATTGATTTTGACAACGAGGAGGCAGATCTTTTGGCTGAGCTCGTAGCCATTCGCTATCTGGCGCTGGACAAACAGGTTTTTTGCAGAGAGCCAGGTGCTGGTGCTGGTTACAAGCTGGTGGTATCCAAAGGTGCGATTAAAAAGCTGGCGCTGGGCAAATCCACCAAGGAGTTTGCATTCAAGTTTGCGGCTTGCCTCACTGGACGTTTAAAGGGCGCTACTATTGAAGTTTCGCAGAGCATGGAGTTTATGGATGAGCCGGGTGAGGGCAACGTTGAGCTCCTCGATGTGGACAAGCAAGCCTATACTCAAACCCATGACGAAATCTCTACACCGGCCATTGGTCCCGTCCTTGTTACTCAACATGCCATCGATCAGTATCAGGCCCGGATAACCTCTGGAGACCCTAAAAAACCGTGGGCCTCACTCGTTGGTCGCCTCCAGCATCCAGAGTTACAGGTTCAACCCTTTGACGAGAAAGTGGCTCGCCATAAAGCCAGAAAGTATGGCCGCGTAGATAACGTGGAAGTCTGGGGCCATAGAGATTCCAAGTTCAAGTACCTGATGGTGATCAACGACGACAACCAAAAACGTGTTCTTGTCACAGTGTTTGAGCGAAATGAGTAACCTGCTTCTCATTTGTTCTGAATACACAACCTCTCCAAATCACGTATTCATACCCTAAAAGGGCAAAAACGCAGTCGTTGATAACGACTCTCCCACCTGAAAATAGCTCCAGCATAAAAACTGGAGCTGTAAATGAGATCGAGACCTTCCCTTTTACTGATGCGAAACCTGCGGTCATTGGCCGTTGTGGTGCTCGCAACTTTGCCATGCGTTGCTTTTGCACAATGGCGGGTTGTAGCCGTGAGCACCGAAGTAGACAAAATGCGCTTCAACACCATCATAGACGCGCATTCCTTCATGAAGAATTATCGCTCTGGTGAGGAGCAAGGGAAGGGAACGCCAGTTGGGGATGCGCTTTATCCGGTTGCCAGTTATGGTGATGGCCGTTATGTCTCCAGGATCTGTTTTAAGTATCTAGGTGCTACTGGCGATTATGACCCCACTACCTGCACTGGCGACCCAGCTACGGTCTACTGGCGCTCAACCTATGTTCTGCCGGGTGAGATGGATAAAACACCGTTCCTGGACAGGGATCTCGGCTTACCAACAACGACCATGTGTGTAGGGAACCCTATCCATCTTGGCACCGGCAACAAGTTCCAGGCTGAACTGGATTATCAAAGCGGAGGCTCCGACCCTTTCACATTCACCAGATACTACAATAGCCACCTTCCTGATGAAGAGCTCGGCGGCTGGCGGCATACCTACTCGCGGAGCGTCGAGGTCAACGCCTCGAAGTACGGTGAGAACATGGTTGTCCTGCACCGGCCAGAAGGGCAACAACTCGCGTTCTACAACTCGTCCTCTGTCTGGGTGCCAACATGGAAAACCGATGATACCTTGACGAAGGATGCTACCGGCTGGCGTTACACTCAATCTGACGGGGTAGTCGAGGCCTATGATGAAACCGGACGACTGACCGGCATCGAGAAGCCCAACGGCAATCACATCACCCTGAGCTATCTGAACGGAGAGCTATCCTCGATCACTGACGGCTTTGGCCGCAACATCCAGTTCCAGCATCAAGATGGCCGCATGGTCAGTGTCACCGATCCTGCTGGTGGCAGTATTCAGTACCAGTACAACAGCGCTGGCAAGCTGGCGGAAGTGATCTACCAGGACAATACGAGCCGCAGCTATCTCTACGATGACCCGAATGCACCGGGTTTGCTCTCTGGGCTGGTGGACGAGAACGGCAACCGTTTCGCCACATGGGGATATGATGCTCAGGGGATGGCAGTTCTAAGTGAACACGCCGGGGGCGCAGAGAAGACTCAGGTAAGCTACAACGCTGACGGAAGCGTCTCTGTCACCAACGCCCTCGGCCACGTTCAGCGATATACCTACAGCCGTCACAACGGGATGCTCAAGCCTGATGTTGTTGAGGGTGCGCCGTGTACCGGCTTTGTGGGAGGCAAGGAAACCTACGTCTACGACAGCAAAGGCCTCGTCTCCAGCATTACAGATCGTGCTGGACAGAAGCGCACGTTCACCCATAACGACCGGGGATTGGAAACCACCCAGATAGACCAGGATGGGGGCAAGGTTACGACCGACTGGCTTCCTTCCAAGTCGCTCCCTGCAAAAATCACGGAACCAACCAGGATCACTGAGCTTACCTACGACACTCATCTCCGGGTGATAAGCCGCAAGGTCACAGATCGCAGCTCGGGCGCTTCCCGGACATGGACCTACACCTATGCCCCTGTTGGTACAGGAAAGCCGAGCCTGTTGGCCTCGGTTGATGGTCCGCGCACCGACGTCAGCGATGTTACGACATTTGACTACGATGACCAGGGCAACCTGATCCGGACAACAAACGCGCTGGGGCAGGTGATGCAGTTTGGTGACTACGACGCGAACGGTCGCGCCGGGACCATTCAGGGCGTCAACGGTGTAACCCAAACCCTCACCTATGACGCCAGAGGAAGACTTGTCAGCTCCACTGGACCAGAAGGAACCACGGCCTACAACTATGATGCTGTGGGCCTCCTGAGCTCGCTGACTAAGCCAAATGGTGCAACCGTCAGCTATGAGTACGACGCTGCACATCGGCTGGTGGCGGAAACAGATGCACAGGGCAACCGGCGCGAGCTTGAGCTCAATGACCTCGGGAACCCAGTAGAAGAGCGACTGCTCGATGCGCTGGGCCAGACCCGTTGGATAGAGCGCCGGATCTTCAACGAAATCGGCTGGCTCTCCAGTGTCTCCGACGCCTATAGCAATCAGTCATCGTTTTCCTACGATGTGGTGGCAAACCTGATACAGGAGACCAGTCCCTCTGGTAACACACACTCCTACAAGTACGACGGCTTCCATCACCGGACACAAACGACCGATCCACTCGGGAAGGTCACGCAGGTGCTCTACAAGGATACCGGCGATGTTTACCGTGTCTCCGACCCTCGTTCGCGCCTGACCTACTACAGCTACAACGGCTTTGGCGAAGTGACTCAGGTCCGGAGCCCGGACACCGGCACCACCGACATTACCTATGACGAAGCCGGTAACGTGGCAACGCGCAAGACGGCCAAGGGACAAACCACAAGCTACAGCTACGACGCGCTGAACCGGATCATCGAGGCATCCAGCGGTGTCGCTGGCGAATCGCCAATTCTGTACGGGTACGACGAAGCAACCTCACCATACGGCATGGGCCGCTTGACCTCAGTCGATGATGGCAACGGTGTCCGGAGATATGGCTATACACCCGAAGGATGGTTGGCTTACGAGACCTGGGAAACCCACGGGCAGAGCCTTACTACCCAGTACCAATACGATGGTGCAGGCCTCATCACGAAGATCACGTATCCCAGTGGTCGTGAGGTTTCCTACACCCGTGATTTAGCCGGTGACGTCATCGAGGTGGCAACGACACAAGCAGGCACCACAACAAGCCTGGCAAGCCAGATCGAGCGAGCGCCCTTTGGCCCCGTCACCAGTATGGTCAGATGGAACGGCATTTCAGAAAGTCGCTCTTTGGATCTCAATTACCGAGTCACCGGCATCGACGCTACTAGAGTGCATTCGCTGGTCTATCGGTACACGCCAGACTCGTTGATTTCAGCCATAGACGACAATCTGGGGTCGTCTCAGAAAACGGAATCTATGGTCACTCCCGTTTTTGCAACACCGATTTTGACGATAAGTTGGCTTGCTTGAATCTATCCGGCGTCTGAATGGGATTTTATTCCCGCGCCTCGATGAGTTCCGCGCCTGATGAACCTCCAGAAAATATACGGCTTCAGCGAGCCTTTCCGTTTTACAGGTTCCTCAACAGGCCGGTGGGCCGTTTGTATCATCAATATCAGTATTCGCAAAACCAGATGAATGATTGTTTAAACTGGTGTATTTCTGCCTTTATGCTTCGTAAGTTTGCTGTCGCGCCGTCAGTGCCCAGGCTATTCTGGCCAGCTTGTTTGCCAGAGCACAGGTGACGACAAAGTTGCTTTTCCGACACAACAACTCCCTGACCCAGTCGGCCAACTTGCCAGACTGGTGTTCCAGTTTTTGTATGAATACCCTGGCACACTGAACCAACAAAGTTCGGATCTTTTTGTTGCCCCGCTTGCTAATCCCTAACAATGTCGTCCGACCTCCCGTGCTGTACTGTCGGGGTACCAGCCCTGTTGCCGCCGCAAAGTCACGGCTGCTGGCGTACTGCTTCCCGTCGCCAATCTCAGTTGAAATAGTACTGGCAGTCAGCGTTCCAACGCAGGGAATACTCAGCAAGCGCTGTCCAACCTCATCTTCGTCCAACTTTCGTTTCAACTGAGATTCCAGATCTTTAATCTGCTCAACAAGATAGTGATAATGCTGTTGTAATTTCAGCAGTAACTGGCTGAGATAAAGAGGCAAACTACTGTCCTCAAGAAGGGTACTCAGTCGACTAATAACGGCAGCACCTCGCGGAACGCTGATACCAAATTCCAGCAGAAAAGCATGCATCTGATTAGTTGTTTTCACCTTATCCTGAACCAGGGATTCACGGACACGATGCAGAGCTCGCATTGCCTGCTGAGATTCGGTTCTGGGCTGCACGAAACGCATAGATGGACGTGATGCTGCTTCACAGATAGCTTCAGCATCAACGAAGTCATTTTTGTTGCTTTTAACGAATGGGCGGACAAATTGCGGTGATATCAGCTTTGGAAAATGCCCTAACTCTGCCAGCTTGCGTGCCATAAAGTGAGAACCGCCACAGGCTTCCATCGCGATGGTTGTTGCCGGGCATGTCGCCAGAAATTCGATTAGCTTTAGTCGGGTGAATTTTTTACGGTAAACGGCCTTCCCACGATGATCCTGACAATGAATATGGAAAGAGTTCTTACCCAGATCGATACCAATAAGCGCAATGTTTTCCATGATGGTTCTCCGAATGAAAGCCTGTCCTCAGCATAATACCGGGAAGGAGGGAGTGACCATCTCATTAAATAAAGCACGCTAAGCCGGTGGCAGCGGTCGCAATGGCCTAAACTTCCCCGCACCGACCTTGGCGCTGCTGCGCCATAGGTAATCGCCGGTCAGGTTGATGTGCTCCCACCCCAGCGGCGACAGATATTGCAACAATGTGTCGTCCAGCGCCGTGCCGTTGCCACGCAAAGCACTGGTGGCACGCTCCAGATATACCGTGTTCCACAACACGATGGCCGCCGTCACCAGATTGAGGCCGCTGGCCCGGTAGCGCTGCTGCTCAAAACTGCGGTCGCGGATTTCACCCAATCGGTAGAAGAAGACCGCCCTGGCCAGCGCGTTGCGCGCCTCGCCCTTATTCAGCCCCGCATGGACGCGGCGGCGCAGCTCCACGCTTTGCAGCCAATCCAAAATGAACAGCGTGCGCTCGATGCGCCCCAGCTCGCGCAACGCCACGGCCAAGCCGTTCTGGCGCGGGTAGCTGCCGAGTTTGCGCAGCATCAGCGAAGCCGTTACCGTGCCTTGCTTGATGGAGGTGGCCAGCCGCAGAATTTCATCCCAATGGGCGCGTATTTGCTTGATGTTCAGCCTGTCGCTGCTAATCATCGGCTTGAGCGCGTCATAGGCGGCATCGCCCTTGGGGATGAATAGCTTGGTTTCGCCCAAGTCACGGATACGCGGCGCGAAGCGAAATCCCAGCAAATGCATCAAGCCAAACACGTGATCGGTGAAGCCTGCCGTGTCGGTGTAGTGTTCCTCGATGCGCAAGTCCGACTCGTGGTACAGCAGGCCATCAAGCACGTAAGTTGAATCACGAATGCCCACGTTGACCACCTTGGCACTGAAGGGCGCGTACTGGTCGGAGATATGGGTGTAGAAAGTCCGTCCTGGACTGCTTCCATACTTCGGGTTGATATGACCAGTGCTTTCTGCTTTGCTGCCGGTTCTGAAGTTCTGGCCGTCCGACGATGACGTGGTGCCGTCACCCCAGTTGCCGGCGAAGGGTTGCCGAAACTGCGCATTCACCAGCTCGGCCAGCGCCGTCGAATAGGTTTCATCGCGGATGTGCCAGGCTTGCAGCCAAGACAGCTTGGCGTAGGTGGTGCCAGGGCAGGACTCGGCCATTTTGGTCAGACCCAGGTTGATCGCGTCGGCCAGGATCGTCGTCAACAGCAAGGTTTTGTCCTTGGCCGTGTCGCTGGTCTTCAGGTGTGTGAAGTGGCGGGTGAAGCCCGTCCATTCATCGACCTCCATCAGCAACTCGGTGATTTTGAGGTGCGGCAGCAGCATAGCTGTCTGGTCGATCATGGCTTGCGCGGCGTCTGGTACTGCCGCGTCCAGCGGCGTGATCTTCAGGCCTGACGCGGTGGTGATGATGGCATCCGGTAAGTCGTTGGCCGCAGCCATGCGGTTGACTGTGGCGAGTTGCGCCTCCAACAATTCCAACCGGTCATGCAGGTATTGGTCGCAGTCGGTGGCCACTGCCAGCGGCAATTCGCTGGCCAGCTTCAAAGTGGCGAACTTCTCGACCGGCACCAGGTATTCGTCGAAGTCCTTGAACTGGCGAGAACCCTGCACCCAGACATCACCGGAGCGCAGCGCGTTCTTCAGCTCCGACAGGGCGCATAACTCGTAGTAACGCCGGTCGATGCCGTCGTCGGTCAGAACCAGCTTTGCCCAGCGCGGCTTGATGAATGCGGTTGGCGCATCGGCGGGCACCTTGCGCGCGCTGTCGCTGTTCATGCCGCGCAGCATGTCGATGGCATCGAGCACACCCTTGGCGGCGGGCGCAGCCCGCAATTTGAGCACGCCCAGGAACTGCGGCGCGTAGCGGCGTAGCGTGGCATAGCTTTCACCGATGTGGTGCAGGAAATCAAAGTCGGCAGGCCGCGCCAATGTTTGCGCTTCGGTGACGCTGGCGGCGAAGGTGTCCCAGGGCATAACGGCCTCGATGGCGGCGAACGGATCGCTGCCGCTTTGCTTGGCCTCAATCAACGCTTGACCGATGCGCCCATACATCCGCACCTTGTCGTTGATCGCCTTGCCGGAAGCCTGGAACTGCTGCTGATGCTTGTTCTTGGCCGCGTTGAACAGCTTGCCGATGATGCGATCGTGAAGGTCGATGATTTCATCGGTGACGGTGGCCATGCCTTCGATGGCCAGCGCTACCAGCGTGGCATAGCGTCGTTGCACCTCGAACTTTGCCAGATCAGCAGGCGTCATCTGGCCACCTTCACGAGCGATTTTGAGCAGGCGGTTCTGGTGAACCTGCCGCTCGATGCCTGCGGGCAGATCAAGTGCTTGCCAGGATTTCAGGCGCTCAATATGTTCGAGCATGTGGCGAGAGTTCGGTTTGGCAGGCGACTGGCGCAGCCATGCCAGCCACGTCACTTTACTGCCGTCCTTGCGCTTGAGAAGTTCGTCCAGGCGCTGACGGTGGGGTGATAACAAAGAATCGGTCAGCGCCGCGTAAATGCGTCGGTTGGCACGGGTGATGGCCTCGGCGCTTGCGCGCTCGATGGCATTCATGGCGGGCAGGATAATGCTCTGCCGCCGCAGATTCTCGACAAGTGCGCTCGCCAGCACGATGCCTTTGTCGGTCTGCAAGGCCAGCTCGGTCAATGTATGCACGGCTTGCCGATAGTGGCTCATGGTGAAGGGCTTGAACCCAAAAACCGTTTGCAGCTCGACCAAGTGCTCCCGCCGTGTCTGTTCGCGCTGGCCGTACTCGCTCCAACTTTCCACTGGCATCTTGAGTTGCGCGGCCACCATGCGCAACAGGGGCGGAAACGGAGGCTCATCGACGCCCAAAAAGGTGCCAGGGAATCGCAAGTAGCAAAGCTGCACAGCGAAGCCCAATCGATTCGCGGCGCCGCGACGCTGACGGATCACCGACAGGTCGGTTTCGTTGAACGTGTAGTGCCGTATCAGTTCGTCTTTGGCATCTGGCAGTGCCAGCAGGCTTTCGCGCTCGGTGGCGGACAGGATTGAGCGGCGTGGCATGGTCAGTCTTCCCGCAGGTACTGGTACAAGGTTTCGCGGCTGATGCCGAAGTCACGGGCCACCAAGGTTTTTTGGTCGCCTGCCGCAACTCGCCGTTTCAACTCGGCAATTTGTTCGCTGTTCAGCGATTTCTTTCGTCCCCGGTAGGCACCGCGCTGCTTGGCCAGCACGATTCCCTCGCGCTGACGTTCGCGGATCAGGGCGCGCTCGAACTCAGCGAAGGCTCCCATGACCGACAGCATCAGATTGGCCATCGGTGAGTCCTCGCCGGTGAACTTCAGCCCTTCTTTGACGAACTCCATGCGCACGCCCCGTTGTGTCAGCCCTTGGACGATGCGGCGCAGGTCATCAAGGTTGCGTGCCAGCCTGTCCATGCTATGCACCACCACGGTGTCGCCCTCGCGGACGAAGGCCAGCAGCCTTTCCAGCTCGGGACGCTGGGTGTCCTTGCCAGAAGCCTTGTCGGTGAACACCCGCGCCACCTGAACACCCTCCAATTGCCGTTCCGGGTTCTGGTCGAAGCTGCTGACGCGGACATAGCCGATGCGTTGACCTTGCAAGATGCCTCCAAAGGCAAAAGTGTCAGGATGAAATCTATTACCTTTGACGGAATATGTCAATCAATAGGAAATTTAACTCTATTCTGACATCGTTTGCACATGGTGTCGTTTTCAGAAGACGGCTGCACTGAACGTCAGAAGCCGACTGCACTATAGCAGCGGAGGGGTTGGATCCATCAGGCAACGACGGGCTGCTGCCGGCCATCAGCGGACGCAGGGAGGACTTTCCGCAACCGGCCGTTCGATGCGGCACCGATGGCCTTCGCGCAGGGGTAGTGAATCCGCCAGGATTGACTTGCGCTGCCCTACCTCTCACTAGTGAGGGGCGGCAGCGCATCAAGCGGTGAGCGCACTCCGGCACCGCCAACTTTCAGCACATGCGTGTAAATCATCGTCGTAGAGACGTCGGAATGGCCGAGCAGATCCTGCACGGTTCGAATGTCGTAACCGCTGCGGAGCAAGGCCGTCGCGAACGAGTGGCGGAGGGTGTGCGGTGTGGCGGGCTTCGTGATGCCTGCTTGTTCTACGGCACGTTTGAAGGCGCGCTGAAAGGTCTGGTCATACATGTGATGGCGACGCACGACACCGCTCCGTGGATCGGTCGAATGCGTGTGCTGCGCAAAAACCCAGAACCACGGCCAGGAATGCCCGGCGCGCGGATACTTCCGCTCAAGGGCGTCGGGAAGCGCAACGCCGCTGCGGCCCTCGGCCTGGTCCTTCAGCCACCATGCCCGTGCACGCGACAGCTGCTCGCGCAGGCTGGGTGCCAAGCTCTCGGGTAACATCAAGGCCCGATCCTTGGAGCCCTTGCCCTCCCGCACGATGATCGTGCCGTGATCGAAATCCAGATCCTTGACCCGCAGTTGCAAACCCTCACTGATCCGCATGCCCGTTCCATACAGAAGCTGGGCGAACAAACGATGCTCGCCTTCCAGAAAACCGAGGATGCGAACCACTTCATCCGGGGTCAGCACCACCGGCAAGCGCCGCGACGGCCGAGGTCTTCCGATCTCCTGAAGCCAGGGCAGATCCGTGCACAGCACCTTGCCGTAGAAGAACAGCAAGGCCGCCAATGCCTGACGATGCGTGGAGACCGAAACCTTGCGCTCGTTCGCCAGCCAGGACAGAAATGCCTCGACTTCGCTGCTGCCCAAGGTTGCCGGGTGACGCACACCGTGGAAACGGATGAAGGCACGAACCCAGTGGACATAAGCCTGTTCGGTTGGTAAGCTGTAATGCAAGTAGCGTATGCGCTCACGCAACTGGTCCAGAACCTTGACCGAACGCAGCGGTGGTAACGGCGCAGTGGCGGTTTTCATGGCTTGTTATGACTGTTTTTTTGTACAGTCTATGCCTCGGGCATCCAAGCAGCAAGCGCGTTACGCCGTGGGTCGATGTTTGATGTTATGGAGCAGCAACGATGTTACGCAGCAGGGCAGTCGCCCTAAAACAAAGTTAGCCATATTATGGAGCCTCATGCTTTTATATAAAATGTGTGACAATCAAAATTATGGGGTTACTTACATGAAGTTTTTATTGGCATTTTCGCTTTTAATACCATCCGTGGTTTTTGCAAGTAGTTCAAAGTTTCAGCAAGTTGAACAAGACGTTAAGGCAATTGAAGTTTCTCTTTCTGCTCGTATAGGTGTTTCCGTTCTTGATACTCAAAATGGAGAATATTGGGATTACAATGGCAATCAGCGCTTCCCGTTAACAAGTACTTTTAAAACAATAGCTTGCGCTAAATTACTATATGATGCTGAGCAAGGAAAAGTTAATCCCAATAGTACAGTCGAGATTAAGAAAGCAGATCTTGTGACCTATTCCCCTGTAATAGAAAAGCAAGTAGGGCAGGCAATCACACTCGATGATGCGTGCTTCGCAACTATGACTACAAGTGATAATACTGCGGCAAATATCATCCTAAGTGCTGTAGGTGGCCCCAAAGGCGTTACTGATTTTTTAAGACAAATTGGGGACAAAGAGACTCGTCTAGACCGTATTGAGCCTGATTTAAATGAAGGTAAGCTCGGTGATTTGAGGGATACGACAACTCCTAAGGCAATAGCCAGTACTTTGAATAAATTTTTATTTGGTTCCGCGCTATCTGAAATGAACCAGAAAAAATTAGAGTCTTGGATGGTGAACAATCAAGTCACTGGTAATTTACTACGTTCAGTATTGCCGGCGGGATGGAACATTGCGGATCGCTCAGGTGCTGGCGGATTTGGTGCTCGGAGTATTACAGCAGTTGTGTGGAGTGAGCATCAAGCCCCAATTATTGTGAGCATCTATCTAGCTCAAACACAGGCTTCAATGGCAGAGCGAAATGATGCGATTGTTAAAATTGGTCATTCAATTTTTGACGTTTATACATCACAGTCGCGCTGATAAGGCTAACAAGGCCATCAAGTTGACGGCTTTTCCGTCGCTTGTTTTGTGGTTTAACGCTACGCTACCACAAAACAATCAACTCCAAAGCCGCAACTTATGGCGGCGTTAGACATCATGAGGGTAGCGGTGACCATCGAAATTTCGAACCAACTATCAGAGGTGCTAAGCGTCATTGAGCGCCATCTGGAATCAACGTTGCTGGCCGTGCATTTGTACGGCTCCGCAGTGGATGGCGGCCTGAAGCCATACAGCGATATTGATTTGTTGGTTACTGTGGCCGTAAAGCTTGATGAAACGACGCGGCGAGCATTGCTCAATGACCTTATGGAGGCTTCGGCTTTCCCTGGCGAGAGCGAGACGCTCCGCGCTATAGAAGTCACCCTTGTCGTGCATGACGACATCATCCCGTGGCGTTATCCGGCTAAGCGCGAGCTGCAATTTGGAGAATGGCAGCGCAATGACATTCTTGCGGGTATCTTCGAGCCAGCCATGATCGACATTGATCTAGCTATCCTGCTTACAAAAGCAAGAGAACATAGCGTTGCCTTGGTAGGTCCGGCAGCGGAGGAATTCTTTGACCCGGTTCCTGAACAGGATCTATTCGAGGCGCTGAGGGAAACCTTGAAGCTATGGAACTCGCAGCCCGACTGGGCCGGCGATGAGCGAAATGTAGTGCTTACGTTGTCCCGCATTTGGTACAGCGCAATAACCGGCAAAATCGCGCCGAAGGATGTCGCTGCCGACTGGGCAATAAAACGCCTACCTGCCCAGTATCAGCCCGTCTTACTTGAAGCTAAGCAAGCTTATCTGGGACAAAAAGAAGATCACTTGGCCTCACGCGCAGATCACTTGGAAGAATTTATTCGCTTTGTGAAAGGCGAGATCATCAAGTCAGTTGGTAAATGATGTCTAACAATTCGTTCAAGCCGACCGCGCTACGCGCGGCGGCTTAACTCCGGCGTTGGGCGCACAATAAGGCTCCTTGCAGAGTTGCTTGAAAGTTGTTACGATTCAAATTCAATCATGAGATAGTCAGCAGATGAGCACTTCCAAGAACGCAGACAAGTAAGCCGCAGCAACCTTCATTTTTCGGTTGTTGCGGCGTTCTCATGAATCCTTTTGCTCTACGGGAGCGCCGCCAAATCCTTTGTTCAAGGAGATGGTTTCGTGCGCTCAAAAAACTTTAGTTGGCGGTACTCCCTTGCCGCCACGGTGTTGTTGTTATCACCGTTCGATTTATTGGCATCACTCGGCATGGACATGTACTTGCCAGCAGTGCCGTTTATGCCAAACGCGCTTGGTACGACAGCGAGCACAATTCAGCTTACGCTGACAACGTACTTGGTCATGATTGGTGCCGGTCAGCTCTTGTTTGGACCGCTATCGGACCGACTGGGGCGCCGCCCCGTTCTACTGGGAGGTGGCCTCGCCTACGTTGTGGCGTCAATGGGCCTCGCTCTTACGTCATCGGCTGAAGTCTTTCTGGGGCTTCGGATTCTTCAGGCTTGTGGTGCCTCGGCGTGCCTTGTTTCCACATTTGCAACAGTACGTGACATTTACGCAGGTCGCGAGGAAAGTAATGTCATTTACGGCATACTCGGATCCATGCTGGCCATGGTCCCGGCGGTAGGCCCATTGCTCGGAGCGCTCGTCGACATGTGGCTTGGGTGGCGGGCTATCTTTGCGTTTCTAGGTTTGGGCATGATCGCTGCATCTGCAGCAGCGTGGCGATTCTGGCCTGAAACCCGGGTGCAACGAGTTGCGGGCTTGCAATGGTCGCAGCTGCTACTCCCCGTTAAGTGCCTGAACTTCTGGTTGTACACGTTGTGTTACGCCGCTGGAATGGGTAGCTTCTTCGTCTTTTTCTCCATTGCGCCCGGACTAATGATGGGCAGGCAAGGTGTGTCTCAGCTTGGCTTCAGCCTGCTGTTCGCCACAGTGGCAATTGCCATGGTGTTTACGGCTCGTTTTATGGGGCGTGTGATACCCAAGTGGGGCAGCCCAAGTGTCTTGCGAATGGGAATGGGATGCCTGATAGCTGGAGCAGTATTGCTTGCCATCACCGAAATATGGGCTTTGCAGTCCGTGTTAGGCTTTATTGCTCCAATGTGGCTAGTGGGTATTGGTGTCGCCACAGCGGTATCTGTGGCGCCCAATGGCGCTCTTCGAGGATTCGACCATGTTGCTGGAACGGTCACGGCAGTCTACTTCTGCTTGGGCGGTGTACTGCTAGGAAGCATCGGAACGTTGATCATTTCGCTGTTGCCGCGCAACACGGCTTGGCCGGTTGTCGTGTACTGTTTGACCCTTGCAACAGTCGTGCTCGGTCTGTCTTGTGTTTCCCGAGTGAAGGGCTCTCGCGGCCAGGGGGAGCATGATGTGGTCGCGCTACAAAGTGCGGAAAGTACATCAAATCCCAATCGTTGAGAGAATGTGGCAAGCTATCGCCCAATCGGGTAGCCGGAGGTATCTAGCCTCCAGCCCCCACACCACCCTGCATGCGGCTCCGCACAGGGCGGTTCATTTAGAACTCCTAACCTGTTATTTGGCTAGGATAATGAACTGCAATCCATCCATCTCTTAGTGAATACAATCCAGCTTTCTCTAGGTACTCGTTACTCAGCGCTTGCTGTATGCCTGGCGTTTTCGAACTACGCCAAGGGCCTTTACTTGTGAGTCCACAAGCAACGGCAGCTTGGATCCTGACACCTCGTTTAAGTAGGTTCTGCACCTTAGTCCGTGGTTTTCGCCACTGACGCCAGTAGCACATACGCACTCGGCGACGGATCCAGTGGTCTAAATCGACGCAACCTTGATAAGCGTTGGCTATGCCAAAGTAATTGATCCAACCTTGCATATATTGCCGCAGTTTAAACAGTTGATAGCTCATGCTGACTCCCCAATTGCGGTTCGTCAGTCGTCGTATCTTTTGTTTGAAAACGTGCAACGTGTTGGCATGCCATTGGATCTTTCCTCGGTTAAAGGTGAAGCCAAGGAACTTGCTTTGACCTACCTTAACTACTTGGCTTTTATGCTCGTTAACGATCAGTTTTAGCTTCGTACCAAGATAATGAGTAATACTCTTGAGAACACGTTCTCCCGCCCGTTGAGACTTCACCAAGATGATAAAGTCATCAGCGTAGCGGGCGAAGTGATGTCCTCGGCTTTCCAATTCTTTATCCAAACTATCCAGCATGATGTTTGATAATAAGGGTGAGAGTGGGCCGCCCTGAGGTACACCTTCGAAGCTTGCTTCAAAT
Source organism: Citrobacter freundii complex sp. CFNIH4 (assembly GCF_002934505.1). Taxonomy (NCBI): domain Bacteria; kingdom Pseudomonadati; phylum Pseudomonadota; class Gammaproteobacteria; order Enterobacterales; family Enterobacteriaceae; genus Citrobacter; species Citrobacter freundii complex sp. CFNIH4. Next base: position 145,516 of record NZ_CP026233.1, on the reverse strand, counting down.
TGGTCGTTGACCATGACGCCCGCTCGCAGGTATTTGCCAATAAGCGCTAGCAGACGCTTATCCTGCACCTTACTCCTTAACTGAGTCATCAACAGATCGTGGTTGACGCGGTCAAAGAACTTGGACAGATCAACATCAACGGCAAATTTGCGCTTCTGTTTGATGATATTCCTGACTTGTAGTACCGCCTGCTGGGCGTTTCTGTTCGGCCTAAAGCCGAAGCTATTGACTGAAAAGTAGGGGTCAAACAACGGCGTGAGTATCTGAGCAATTGCTTGTTGTATCACACGATCAATCACGGTGGGGATCCCCAATTTGCGTTTACCGCCATCGGGTTTATCGATCTCCACGCGCCTGACCGCTGAGGGTTGATATTCTCCTCGCTCAAGTTGAGATTTACACTGTTGCCAGCCGCCTTGTTGCATCCAGCGCGGGAAGGCTTCGATGGTCATGCCATCGATACCCGACGCGCCTTTATTGGCTTTCACTTGTCGCCAAGCTCGGTGTAGATTCTCAGGTTCGAGTAGTTGCGGAAATAGATTGCTGCTGAAGGCTGGTTGCGGGCTAATACGCTGTTGATAGTAATCGTCTGACGACGTAGTGAGTACCGACAAGTTTGGCAAGACTCCTCCTTCTTCTAAATGTTCAGGCCTTCACCATATCCCATCCATTACGATAGGCGTTGGGCTACTATGCCGTCTGCTGACTTCTGCTTAATCACATGCCGAGTTGCCCCGTCATGCGCTATCGGTTTTCATCTAATTCGCTCTTTCCAGTTGATGAAATTGAAAAGCCAAGACACTTGTAGACCAGAGCCTTACTGGTTAATGACCGATCGCATGCTAAGCAGATCTCCCCAGATAAGGACATGAACTTTCTTTGCACTGCTGCATCATTTACGGTGGCCGTTAGATCACGTGGTTTCGTCGTCTTGTGCCAACTCACCTTCAGCCTACGCCTCATATGATGTTCTTGTTCATCAGCTCGCAAATTTGCTAGCGGCTTCCTTCAGACCGCCCCTCACGGGTAAGCCCTTGCCATTCGCTAGTAGTTAACGTTTAATAACAGCATGTTATCGAACGGTGACCTTCCTACAGAGGACTTTCACCTCATTAGTTCATGCCCATGCTGGGCGTACACAAATCGCTGCAGCCGACCCAAAACCGCTACGCGGTTTCGGTCGGCTGAGCTCAGGCGTTAGGCAACGGTGTTGTTGCAGATTTTTGGTGTGGAATTATATGAAGAACTATTTTGAGAGCCCGTTTAAGGGAAAACCTCTCGTCGAACAGGTAAAGAACCCAAATATCAAGGTGGGCCGTTATAGCTATTATTCAGGCTATTACCACGGGCATTCATTTGATGATTGCGCTCGCTACCTCCTGCCTGATCGTGATGACGTTGATAAATTGATAATTGGAAGCTTTTGCTCCATAGGGACGGGTGCATCTTTTATCATGGCTGGAAATCAAGGTCACCGATATGATTGGGTTACATCATTCCCTTTTTTCTATATGAATGAGGAACCGGCATTTTCGGAATCAGTTGATGCTTTCCAGGCGGCAGGTAATACCGTCATAGGAAGCGACGTGTGGATTGGCTCTGAAGCAATGATTATGCCTGGAGTAAAGGTTGGCCATGGAGCGGTAATTGGCAGCCGGGCTTTGGTTACCAAAGATATAGAGCCATACACAATTGTTGGTGGCAACCCTGCAAAAGAGATAAAGAAGCGCTTTTCAGAACAGGAAATTTCAATGTTGCTAGATATGAAGTGGTGGGATTGGCCGTTGGAGCAAATTAAAGAAGCAATGCCTCTTTTGTGCTCGTCTGATATTGCAGGCTTGTACCATTTTTGGCAGCGTTCAAGTGCCTAACAAACGGCTGTTGTCGCCCCTTCGGGGCTGGGACGGCCTTTCCGCCGCTTTGCGGCTACAAGTCCGCCCCAAAGCCGGGCGTTAGATGCACTAAGCACATAATTGCTCACAGCCAAACTATCAGGTCAAGTCTGCTTTTATTATTTTTAAGCGTGCATAATAAGCCCTACACAAATTGGGAGATATATCATGAAAGGCTGGCTTTTTCTTGTTATCGCAATAGTTGGCGAAGTAATCGCAACATCCGCATTAAAATCTAGCGAGGGCTTTACTAAGCTTGCCCCTTCCGCCGTTGTCATAATCGGTTATGGCATCGCATTTTATTTTCTTTCTCTGGTTCTGAAATCCATCCCTGTCGGTGTTGCTTATGCAGTCTGGTCGGGACTCGGCGTCGTCATAATTACAGCCATTGCCTGGTTGCTTCATGGGCAAAAGCTTGATGCGTGGGGCTTTGTAGGTATGGGGCTCATAATTGCTGCCTTTTTGCTCGCCCGATCCCCATCGTGGAAGTCGCTGCGGAGGCCGACGCCATGGTGACGGTGTTCGGCATTCTGAATCTCACCGAGGACTCCTTCTTCGATGAGAGCCGGCGGCTAGACCCCGCCGGCGCTGTCACCGCGGCGATCGAAATGCTGCGAGTCGGATCAGACGTCGTGGATGTCGGACCGGCCGCCAGCCATCCGGACGCGAGGCCTGTATCGCCGGCCGATGAGATCAGACGTATTGCGCCGCTCTTAGACGCCCTGTCCGATCAGATGCACCGTGTTTCAATCGACAGCTTCCAACCGGAAACCCAGCGCTATGCGCTCAAGCGCGGCGTGGGCTACCTGAACGATATCCAAGGATTTCCTGACCCTGCGCTCTATCCCGATATTGCTGAGGCGGACTGCAGGCTGGTGGTTATGCACTCAGCGCAGCGGGATGGCATCGCCACCCGCACCGGTCACCTTCGACCCGAAGACGCGCTCGACGAGATTGTGCGGTTCTTCGAGGCGCGGGTTTCCGCCTTGCGACGGAGCGGGGTCGCTGCCGACCGGCTCATCCTCGATCCGGGGATGGGATTTTTCTTGAGCCCCGCACCGGAAACATCGCTGCACGTGCTGTCGAACCTTCAAAAGCTGAAGTCGGCGTTGGGGCTTCCGCTATTGGTCTCGGTGTCGCGGAAATCCTTCTTGGGCGCCACCGTTGGCCTTCCTGTAAAGGATCTGGGTCCAGCGAGCCTTGCGGCGGAACTTCACGCGATCGGCAATGGCGCTGACTACGTCCGCACCCACGCGCCTGGAGATCTGCGAAGCGCAATCACCTTCTCGGAAACCCTCGCGAAATTTCGCAGTCGCGACGCCAGAGACCGAGGGTTAGATCATGCCTAGCATTCACCTTCCGGCCGCCCGCTAAATATCTCCTTTTGGGTTGTTAATAAAACATCCAATAAGTTGACTGTGCGTGAAAAAGAAAGTTTTGTGTGATGGCGTTGAAGATCGCACCGTTAAGCTCTTATGTGGGATGGTGCAGAGCTCGACGACTACCGATAAAACGCAACCGCCGCAAACAGACAAGAAAAAGCCCCAACTGATAACAGTTGGGGCTTCAGTATTGTGATTGGTGGAGCAATAGCACCCTGAACCCAAAACCTTCTCGCTCAACCGGTAGTGGCTGATAACAACTCGTGAGGGCTATTGCGGGTTAAGCATTTAGCGATGTCTAGGGCCAGACTGGACGTCTGAACGCAAGCCGCTGATACTGTACATAACCACAGTATCAGCGGAGGATACCCATGTCGCTGGCAAGGAACGCCACGGCGAGTCAATCGCCCACTCAAACAAACGGTTACGAACGCCACCAACCCGACCAGACGCTGCTCTACCAGCTGGTTGAGCAGCACTACCCAGCCTTCAAAGCCTCACTCGAAGCCCAAGGTCAACACCTGCCTCGCTACATCCAACAAGAATTCAACGACCTCCTCCAATGTGGCCGTCTGGAGTATGGTTTCATGCGGGTTCGCTGCGAGGATTGTCATCACGAGCGTCTGGTCGCCTTCAGCTGTAAACGACGCGGCTTTTGCCCTAGCTGCGGTGCCCGCCGGATGGCCGAGAGTGCGGCGCTGCTGATAGACGAAGTCTTCCCCAAGGAGCCCATTCGCCAGTGGGTGCTCAGCTTTCCTTTCCAGCTACGCTTTTTGCTGGCTCGCCATCCCCAGCTGATGGGCCAGGTCTTGAGTATCGTCTATCGTACACTCTCAACTCATCTGATCAAAAAAGCCGGTTACACCAAAGCCTCTGCACAAACTGGCTCAGTGACTCTTATCCAACGCTTTGGCTCCGCGCTAAATCTCAATGTCCACTACCACATGCTGTTTCTCGATGGTGTCTATGCCGAAGATGACTATGGCAAGCAACGCTTCCATCGTGTCAAGGCACCCACTTACGATGAGCTGAATACGCTCGCTCACACCCTCAGCCATCGCATCGCTCGCTGCATGGAAAAGCGTGGGATTTTGGAGCGTGATGCCGAGAATACGTGGTTGACACTGGAAGAGGGCGAAGACGATACGCTGACTCAATTACATGGTGCTTCGGTTACGTATCGCATTGCCGTCGGCCCCCAGCAAGGGCGCAAAGTCTTCACCCTGCAAACCTTGCCAGGGCGTGAGGATAAAGCCGACTCAAGCAGTCGAGTAGCCAACCATGCTGGTTTCTCGCTACACGCCGGTGTGATGGCCGAAGCGCATCAGCGGGATAAGCTTGAGCGCTTGTGTCGCTACATTAGTCGGCCAGCGGTTTCAGAAAAACGTCTGGCATTAACCGCCAATGGGCAGGTGCGTTACGAGCTCAAAACTCCGTACCGCAATGGCACCACCCATGTGATCTTCGAGCCGCTGGACTTCATCGCCAAACTCGCTGCGTTGGTACCTAAGCCGCGAGTCAACCTCACACGCTTCCACGGCGTCTTTGCACCGAACAGCAAACACCGAGTTCAAGTAACACCCGCCAAGCGGGGCAAGAAGCCCGACAAATCGGAAGGTCTCGATACTAACTGGCGTGACAAGAGTCCTGCAGAGCGCCACCGCGCCATGACCTGGATGCAACGCCTCAAGCGAGTCTTCAATATTGATATTGAAGTCTGCGAACACTGCGGCGGTCACGTCAAAGTGATTGCCAGCATCGAAGATCCGAAGGTCATTGAGCAGATTCTCAAGCATCTGAAACAGAAAACAGCCAAGGCGAATGCCGCCAAGCAGCGTGAGCTGCCACCAGAACGAGCGCCGCCACTGACTCCCAGCCTGTTCGATCCATCACAGAGTCGTCTCTTTGACTGACGACCCCAAATCCAACACTGCTCAACACTGCCAACTTTTAAACGGGGCGGTGGGGCAGTTTGTATCTCTCGAGCTATCAGGCTAGAGATTTTACCGCCAAATCGAACCTTATTAGAGCGGTTTAGGCTGGACCGGCAGTTAAAATTGGGGCTTGAGCGGTAAACGAGTGAGGGAATTTCAGGTAAGATACTTCGGATGAGGAGCAAAAAGGTGGTTTATACTTCCTATACCCCTGCAAAGGTTGTTGGGAAGGCGCGAACCAACCCCATGTTTGCCTGCCTAGGCAAAGCTCGCCGAAAGAGTTAGCACCCTCCCTGATTAAAGGAAGCCGTATGGATATTATTGATAAAGTTTTTCAGCAAGAGGATTTCTCACGCCAGGATTTGAGTGACAGCCGTTTTCGCCGCTGCCGCTTTTATCAGTGTGACTTCAGCCACTGTCAGCTGCAGGATGCCAGTTTCGAGGATTGCAGTTTCATTGAAAGCGGCGCCGTTGAAGGGTGTCACTTCAGCTATGCCGATCTGCGCGATGCCAGTTTCAAGGCCTGCCGTCTGTCTTTGGCCAACTTCAGCGGTGCCAACTGCTTTGGCATAGAGTTCAGGGAGTGCGATCTCAAGGGCGCCAACTTTTCCCGGGCCCGCTTCTACAATCAAGTCAGCCATAAGATGTACTTCTGCTCGGCTTATATCTCAGGTTGCAACCTGGCCTATACCAACTTGAGTGGCCAATGCCTGGAAAAATGCGAGCTGTTTGAAAACAACTGGAGCAATGCCAATCTCAGCGGCGCTTCCTTGATGGGCTCAGATCTCAGCCGCGGCACCTTCTCCCGCGACTGTTGGCAACAGGTCAATCTGCGGGGCTGTGACCTAACCTTTGCCGATCTGGATGGGCTCGACCCCAGACGGGTCAACCTCGAAGGAGTCAAGATCTGTGCCTGGCAACAGGAGCAACTGCTGGAACCCTTGGGAGTAATAGTGCTGCCGGATTAGCTCTGGTTCTGAAATCCATCCCTGTCGGTGTTGCTTATGCAGTCTGGTCGGGACTCGGCGTCGTCATAATTACAGCCATTGCCTGGTTGCTTCATGGGCAAAAGCTTGATGCGTGGGGCTTTGTAGGTATGGGGCTCATAATTGCTGCCTTTTTGCTCGCCCGATCCCCATCGTGGAAGTCGCTGCGGAGGCCGACGCCATGGTGACGGTGTTCGGCATTCTGAATCTCACCGAGGACTCCTTCTTCGATGAGAGCCGGCGGCTAGACCCCGCCGGCGCTGTCACCGCGGCGATCGAAATGCTGCGAGTCGGATCAGACGTCGTGGATGTCGGACCGGCCGCCAGCCATCCGGACGCGAGGCCTGTATCGCCGGCCGATGAGATCAGACGTATTGCGCCGCTCTTAGACGCCCTGTCCGATCAGATGCACCGTGTTTCAATCGACAGCTTCCAACCGGAAACCCAGCGCTATGCGCTCAAGCGCGGCGTGGGCTACCTGAACGATATCCAAGGATTTCCTGACCCTGCGCTCTATCCCGATATTGCTGAGGCGGACTGCAGGCTGGTGGTTATGCACTCAGCGCAGCGGGATGGCATCGCCACCCGCACCGGTCACCTTCGACCCGAAGACGCGCTCGACGAGATTGTGCGGTTCTTCGAGGCGCGGGTTTCCGCCTTGCGACGGAGCGGGGTCGCTGCCGACCGGCTCATCCTCGATCCGGGGATGGGATTTTTCTTGAGCCCCGCACCGGAAACATCGCTGCACGTGCTGTCGAACCTTCAAAAGCTGAAGTCGGCGTTGGGGCTTCCGCTATTGGTCTCGGTGTCGCGGAAATCCTTCTTGGGCGCCACCGTTGGCCTTCCTGTAAAGGATCTGGGTCCAGCGAGCCTTGCGGCGGAACTTCACGCGATCGGCAATGGCGCTGACTACGTCCGCACCCACGCGCCTGGAGATCTGCGAAGCGCAATCACCTTCTCGGAAACCCTCGCGAAATTTCGCAGTCGCGACGCCAGAGACCGAGGGTTAGATCATGCCTAGCATTCACCTTCCGGCCGCCCGCTAAATATCTCCTTTTGGGTTGTTAATAAAACATCCAATAAGTTGACTGTGCGTGAAAAAGAAAGTTTTGTGTGATGGCGTTGAAGATCGCACCGTTAAGCTCTTATGTGGGATGGTGCAGAGCTCGACGACTACCGATAAAACGCAACCGCCGCAAACAGACAAGAAAAAGCCCCAACTGATAACAGTTGGGGCTTCAGTATTGTGATTGGTGGAGCAATAGCACCCTGAACCCAAAACCTTCTCGCTCAACCGGTAGTGGCTGATAACAACTCGTGAGGGCTATTGCGGGTTAAGCATTTAGCGATGTCTAGGGCCAGACTGGACGTCTGAACGCAAGCCGCTGATACTGTACATAACCACAGTATCAGCGGAGGATACCCATGTCGCTGGCAAGGAACGCCACGGCGAGTCAATCGCCCACTCAAACAAACGGTTACGAACGCCACCAACCCGACCAGACGCTGCTCTACCAGCTGGTTGAGCAGCACTACCCAGCCTTCAAAGCCTCACTCGAAGCCCAAGGTCAACACCTGCCTCGCTACATCCAACAAGAATTCAACGACCTCCTCCAATGTGGCCGTCTGGAGTATGGTTTCATGCGGGTTCGCTGCGAGGATTGTCATCACGAGCGTCTGGTCGCCTTCAGCTGTAAACGACGCGGCTTTTGCCCTAGCTGCGGTGCCCGCCGGATGGCCGAGAGTGCGGCGCTGCTGATAGACGAAGTCTTCCCCAAGGAGCCCATTCGCCAGTGGGTGCTCAGCTTTCCTTTCCAGCTACGCTTTTTGCTGGCTCGCCATCCCCAGCTGATGGGCCAGGTCTTGAGTATCGTCTATCGTACACTCTCAACTCATCTGATCAAAAAAGCCGGTTACACCAAAGCCTCTGCACAAACTGGCTCAGTGACTCTTATCCAACGCTTTGGCTCCGCGCTAAATCTCAATGTCCACTACCACATGCTGTTTCTCGATGGTGTCTATGCCGAAGATGACTATGGCAAGCAACGCTTCCATCGTGTCAAGGCACCCACTTACGATGAGCTGAATACGCTCGCTCACACCCTCAGCCATCGCATCGCTCGCTGCATGGAAAAGCGTGGGATTTTGGAGCGTGATGCCGAGAATACGTGGTTGACACTGGAAGAGGGCGAAGACGATACGCTGACTCAATTACATGGTGCTTCGGTTACGTATCGCATTGCCGTCGGCCCCCAGCAAGGGCGCAAAGTCTTCACCCTGCAAACCTTGCCAGGGCGTGAGGATAAAGCCGACTCAAGCAGTCGAGTAGCCAACCATGCTGGTTTCTCGCTACACGCCGGTGTGATGGCCGAAGCGCATCAGCGGGATAAGCTTGAGCGCTTGTGTCGCTACATTAGTCGGCCAGCGGTTTCAGAAAAACGTCTGGCATTAACCGCCAATGGGCAGGTGCGTTACGAGCTCAAAACTCCGTACCGCAATGGCACCACCCATGTGATCTTCGAGCCGCTGGACTTCATCGCCAAACTCGCTGCGTTGGTACCTAAGCCGCGAGTCAACCTCACACGCTTCCACGGCGTCTTTGCACCGAACAGCAAACACCGAGTTCAAGTAACACCCGCCAAGCGGGGCAAGAAGCCCGACAAATCGGAAGGTCTCGATACTAACTGGCGTGACAAGAGTCCTGCAGAGCGCCACCGCGCCATGACCTGGATGCAACGCCTCAAGCGAGTCTTCAATATTGATATTGAAGTCTGCGAACACTGCGGCGGTCACGTCAAAGTGATTGCCAGCATCGAAGATCCGAAGGTCATTGAGCAGATTCTCAAGCATCTGAAACAGAAAACAGCCAAGGCGAATGCCGCCAAGCAGCGTGAGCTGCCACCAGAACGAGCGCCGCCACTGACTCCCAGCCTGTTCGATCCATCACAGAGTCGTCTCTTTGACTGACGACCCCAAATCCAACACTGCTCAACACTGCCAACTTTTAAACGGGGCGGTGGGGCAGTTTGTATCTCTCGAGCTATCAGGCTAGAGATTTTACCGCCAAATCGAACCTTATTAGAGCGGTTTAGGCTGGACCGGCAGTTAAAATTGGGGCTTGAGCGGTAAACGAGTGAGGGAATTTCAGGTAAGATACTTCGGATGAGGAGCAAAAAGGTGGTTTATACTTCCTATACCCAGTAGTGTTCCCCTGTCGGTTTGGTTGGGGTCGATGCCCCACTTTGGGCGCGGCGTTGGGCGCCGCAAGATGAAAGCTCTGTGTGAAGGCTTGGATATTAAGACCTTGGATGATTTCAATGCCATCACCGAAGAGCAGATCGTTAGCGTCGACAAATTCAGCTACAAAACTGCCGCAAAAGTGCTTGCAGGTATGGCTGAACATGCCGAGCTATTCAACAAGATTCAATCAATCATCGGGTTCAAACAGCAGGTCACTTCGGGGGATCGTTTTACCGGTGAGAAGATCGTGATCACCGGTTTTCGTGACGCGGCCTTGGAGAAGCTGATTGAAGCTGAGGGTGGTGAAGTGCAATCATCAGTCTCGTCGAAGACCACCATGGTGATCGCGGCATCCACTTCCGGATCTTCCGGCAAATTGAAGAAAGTGCACGATCTCAACAACAGCGGAAAGGCAAATATCAAACTGATTGATCTGGCCACCTTCCGTAAGCAATATCTGGAACAACCAGCATCGACTGGTTTGGAGTTTTAATGAGTCACCCACAACTTGAGCTAATAGTCGCTGTGGATTCTAAGTTGGGATTCGGGAAAGGCGGCAAGATTCCATGGAAATGCAAAGAAGACATGGCGCGATTTACGCGGATTTCTAAAGAGATCCGCGTGTGCGTTATGGGGAAACACACGTATACTGACATGCGTGACATGCAGTTAGAAAAGGATGGCGCCGAGGAGCGAATCAAGGAGAAAGGAATTCTCCCCGAACGCGAATCGTTCGTGATCTCCTCGACGTTAAAACAAGAAGATGTCATAGGCGCTACTGTCGTTCCTGATCTTCGTGCTGTGATCAACCTGTATGAGAATACCGATCAACGCATTGCTGTCATTGGTGGGGAGAAGTTGTACATTCAAGCTCTTTCATCAGCAACGAAACTGCACATGACCATAATTCCAAGAGAGTTCGACTGTGATCGATTTATTCCTGTTGATCCGATCCAGAACAATTTTCACATTGATTCCAGTGCCAGCGAGACTGTGGAGGCAACCGTTGATGAGACTCAAGAGCGCATTCACTTTGCTACTTACGTGCGTAACAATCAGTAACGCGCTGGCAGTGGAAGAACAAGAACCAGAAACGAAGCAGACGGTGTTGGCCGTCTGCTTCGAAACATCATTATTGGCTCGAGAACTGATCGAGAATACCATTCTTGCGGACGACATCCAAAACAATACAGAAAAGATAGCTTTGCAGTTGTCGGAGCCCCTCCCCCCAACTTATAATGGGATTATTGCTGGGCTAAACAATGCTGTCGCCATGCGTGGGACAGCAAACGTTGAATCGCCATCAAGAGCATCCACAGATTTACGTGCAGCCGTCATCGGTTTATGGTGTATAAATGACACCATAGCCGCCCTGAATCAGACTGATAATGCAGTCTTACAGGACGGCGAGTTGCAACAAACACTTGTCGATTATTACAACAACTTATTGGCTGACATCGTTTGTCGTTTTCAGAAGACGGCTGCACTGAACGTCAGAAGCCGACTGCACTATAGCAGCGGAGGGGTTGGATCCATCAGGCAACGACGGGCTGCTGCCGGCCATCAGCGGACGCAGGGAGGACTTTCCGCAACCGGCCGTTCGATGCGGCACCGATGGCCTTCGCGCAGGGGTAGTGAATCCGCCAGGATTGACTTGCGCTGCCCTACCTCTCACTAGTGAGGGGCGGCAGCGCATCAAGCGGTGAGCGCACTCCGGCACCGCCAACTTTCAGCACATGCGTGTAAATCATCGTCGTAGAGACGTCGGAATGGCCGAGCAGATCCTGCACGGTTCGAATGTCGTAACCGCTGCGGAGCAAGGCCGTCGCGAACGAGTGGCGGAGGGTGTGCGGTGTGGCGGGCTTCGTGATGCCTGCTTGTTCTACGGCACGTTTGAAGGCGCGCTGAAAGGTCTGGTCATACATGTGATGGCGACGCACGACACCGCTCCGTGGATCGGTCGAATGCGTGTGCTGCGCAAAAACCCAGAACCACGGCCAGGAATGCCCGGCGCGCGGATACTTCCGCTCAAGGGCGTCGGGAAGCGCAACGCCGCTGCGGCCCTCGGCCTGGTCCTTCAGCCACCATGCCCGTGCACGCGACAGCTGCTCGCGCAGGCTGGGTGCCAAGCTCTCGGGTAACATCAAGGCCCGATCCTTGGAGCCCTTGCCCTCCCGCACGATGATCGTGCCGTGATCGAAATCCAGATCCTTGACCCGCAGTTGCAAACCCTCACTGATCCGCATGCCCGTTCCATACAGAAGCTGGGCGAACAAACGATGCTCGCCTTCCAGAAAACCGAGGATGCGAACCACTTCATCCGGGGTCAGCACCACCGGCAAGCGCCGCGACGGCCGAGGTCTTCCGATCTCCTGAAGCCAGGGCAGATCCGTGCACAGCACCTTGCCGTAGAAGAACAGCAAGGCCGCCAATGCCTGACGATGCGTGGAGACCGAAACCTTGCGCTCGTTCGCCAGCCAGGACAGAAATGCCTCGACTTCGCTGCTGCCCAAGGTTGCCGGGTGACGCACACCGTGGAAACGGATGAAGGCACGAACCCAGTGGACATAAGCCTGTTCGGTTGGTAAGCTGTAATGCAAGTAGCGTATGCGCTCACGCAACTGGTCCAGAACCTTGACCGAACGCAGCGGTGGTAACGGCGCAGTGGCGGTTTTCATGGCTTGTTATGACTGTTTTTTTGTACAGTCTATGCCTCGGGCATCCAAGCAGCAAGCGCGTTACGCCGTGGGTCGATGTTTGATGTTATGGAGCAGCAACGATGTTACGCAGCAGGGCAGTCGCCCTAAAACAAAGTTAGGCCGCATGGACACAACGCAGGTCACATTGATACACAAAATTCTAGCTGCGGCAGATGAGCGAAATCTGCCGCTCTGGATCGGTGGGGGCTGGGCGATCGATGCACGGCTAGGGCGTGTAACACGCAAGCACGATGATATTGATCTGACGTTTCCCGGCGAGAGGCGCGGCGAGCTCGAGGCAATAGTTGAAATGCTCGGCGGGCGCGTCATGGAGGAGTTGGACTATGGATTCTTAGCGGAGATCGGGGATGAGTTACTTGACTGCGAACCTGCTTGGTGGGCAGACGAAGCGTATGAAATCGCGGAGGCTCCGCAGGGCTCGTGCCCAGAGGCGGCTGAGGGCGTCATCGCCGGGCGGCCAGTCCGTTGTAACAGCTGGGAGGCGATCATCTGGGATTACTTTTACTATGCCGATGAAGTACCACCAGTGGACTGGCCTACAAAGCACATAGAGTCCTACAGGCTCGCATGCACCTCACTCGGGGCGGAAAAGGTTGAGGTCTTGCGTGCCGCTTTCAGGTCGCGATATGCGGCCTAACAATTCGTCCAAGCCGACGCCGCTTCGCGGCGCGGCTTAACTCAGGTGTTAGACGGCAAAGTCACAGACCGCGGGATCTCTTATGACCAACTACTTTGATAGCCCCTTCAAAGGCAAGCTGCTTTCTGAGCAAGTGAAGAACCCCAATATCAAAGTTGGGCGGTACAGCTATTACTCTGGCTACTATCATGGGCACTCATTCGATGACTGCGCACGGTATCTGTTTCCGGACCGTGATGACGTTGATAAGTTGATCATCGGTAGTTTCTGCTCTATCGGGAGTGGGGCTTCCTTTATCATGGCTGGCAATCAGGGGCATCGGTACGACTGGGCATCATCTTTCCCGTTCTTTTATATGCAGGAAGAACCTGCATTCTCAAGCGCACTCGATGCCTTCCAAAAAGCAGGTAATACTGTCATTGGCAATGACGTTTGGATCGGCTCTGAGGCAATGGTCATGCCCGGAATCAAGATCGGGCACGGTGCGGTGATAGGCAGCCGCTCGTTGGTGACAAAAGATGTGGAGCCTTACGCTATCGTTGGCGGCAATCCCGCTAAGAAGATTAAGAAACGCTTCACCGATGAGGAAATTTCATTGCTTCTGGAGATGGAGTGGTGGAATTGGTCACTGGAGAAGATCAAAGCGGCAATGCCCATGCTGTGCTCGTCTAATATTGTTGGCCTGCACAAGTATTGGCTCGAGTTTGCCGTCTAACAATTCAATCAAGCCGATGCCGCTTCGCGGCACGGCTTATTTCAGGCGTTAGATGCACTAAGCACATAATTGCTCACAGCCAAACTATCAGGTCAAGTCTGCTTTTATTATTTTTAAGCGTGCATAATAAGCCCTACACAAATTGGGAGATATATCATGAAAGGCTGGCTTTTTCTTGTTATCGCAATAGTTGGCGAAGTAATCGCAACATCCGCATTAAAATCTAGCGAGGGCTTTACTAAGCTTGCCCCTTCCGCCGTTGTCATAATCGGTTATGGCATCGCATTTTATTTTCTTTCTCTGGTTCTGAAATCCATCCCTGTCGGTGTTGCTTATGCAGTCTGGTCGGGACTCGGCGTCGTCATAATTACAGCCATTGCCTGGTTGCTTCATGGGCAAAAGCTTGATGCGTGGGGCTTTGTAGGTATGGGGCTCATAATTGCTGCCTTTTTGCTCGCCCGATCCCCATCGTGGAAGTCGCTGCGGAGGCCGACGCCATGGTGACGGTGTTCGGCATTCTGAATCTCACCGAGGACTCCTTCTTCGATGAGAGCCGGCGGCTAGACCCCGCCGGCGCTGTCACCGCGGCGATCGAAATGCTGCGAGTCGGATCAGACGTCGTGGATGTCGGACCGGCCGCCAGCCATCCGGACGCGAGGCCTGTATCGCCGGCCGATGAGATCAGACGTATTGCGCCGCTCTTAGACGCCCTGTCCGATCAGATGCACCGTGTTTCAATCGACAGCTTCCAACCGGAAACCCAGCGCTATGCGCTCAAGCGCGGCGTGGGCTACCTGAACGATATCCAAGGATTTCCTGACCCTGCGCTCTATCCCGATATTGCTGAGGCGGACTGCAGGCTGGTGGTTATGCACTCAGCGCAGCGGGATGGCATCGCCACCCGCACCGGTCACCTTCGACCCGAAGACGCGCTCGACGAGATTGTGCGGTTCTTCGAGGCGCGGGTTTCCGCCTTGCGACGGAGCGGGGTCGCTGCCGACCGGCTCATCCTCGATCCGGGGATGGGATTTTTCTTGAGCCCCGCACCGGAAACATCGCTGCACGTGCTGTCGAACCTTCAAAAGCTGAAGTCGGCGTTGGGGCTTCCGCTATTGGTCTCGGTGTCGCGGAAATCCTTCTTGGGCGCCACCGTTGGCCTTCCTGTAAAGGATCTGGGTCCAGCGAGCCTTGCGGCGGAACTTCACGCGATCGGCAATGGCGCTGACTACGTCCGCACCCACGCGCCTGGAGATCTGCGAAGCGCAATCACCATCTCGGAAACCCTCGCGAAATTTCGCAGTCGCGACGCCAGAGACCGAGGGTTAGATCATGCCTAGCATTCACCTTCCGGCCGCCCGCTAGCGGACCCTGGTCAGGTTCCGCGAAGGTGGGCGCAGACATGCTGGGCTCGTCAGGATCAAACTGCACTATGAGGCGGCGGTTCATACCGGGCTCTGTTGCAAAAATCGTGAAGCTTGAGCATGCTTGGCGGAGATTGGACGGACGGAACGATGACGGATTTCAAGTGGCGCCATTTCCAGGGTGATGTGATCCTGTGGGCGGTGCGCTGGTATTGTCGCTATCCGATCAGCTATCGCGACCTTGAGGAAATGCTGGCGGAACGCGGCATTTCGGTCGACCATACGACGATCTATCGCTGGGTCCAGTGCTACGCCCCGGAGATGGAGAAGCGGCTGCGCTGGTTCTGGCGGCGTGGCTTTGATCCGAGCTGGCGCCTGGATGAAACCTACGTCAAGGTGCGGGGCAAGTGGACCTACCTGTACCGGGCAGTCGACAAGCGGGGCGACACGATCGATTTCTACCTGTCGCCGACCCGCAGCGCCAAGGCAGCGAAGCGGTTCCTGGGCAAGGCCCTGCGAGGCCTGAAGCACTGGGAAAAGCCTGCCACGCTCAATACCGACAAAGCGCCGAGCTATGGTGCAGCGATCACCGAATTGAAGCGCGAAGGAAAGCTGGACCGGGAGACGGCCCACCGGCAGGTGAAGTATCTCAATAACGTGATCGAGGCCGATCACGGAAAGCTCAAGATACTGATCAAGCCGGTGCGCGGTTTCAAATCGATCCCCACGGCCTATGCCACGATCAAGGGATTCGAAGTCATGCGAGCCCTGCGCAAAGGACAGGCTCGCCCCTGGTGCCTGCAGCCCGGCATCAGGGGCGAGGTGCGCCTTGTGGAGAGAGCTTTTGGCATTGGGCCCTCGGCGCTGACGGAGGCCATGGGCATGCTCAACCACCATTTCGCAGCAGCCGCCTGATCGGCGCAGAGCGACAGCCTACCTCTGACTGCCGCCAATCTTTGCAACAGAGCCTCCGTCGCCATGCTCACCTCGCTTTGGTGCACACGAGTATTGAGCATAGTCGAGATTGGGGCACTGTTGCAAATAGTCGGTGGTGATAAACTTATCATCCCCTTTTGCTGATGGAGCTGCACATGAACCCATTCAAAGGCCGGCATTTTCAGCGTGACATCATTCTGTGGGCCGTACGCTGGTACTGCAAATACGGCATCAGTTACCGTGAGCTGCAGGAGATGCTGGCTGAACGCGGAGTGAATGTCGATCACTCCACGATTTACCGCTGGGTTCAGCGTTATGCGCCTGAAATGGAAAAACGGCTGCGCTGGTACTGGCGTAACCCTTCCGATCTTTGCCCGTGGCACATGGATGAAACCTACGTGAAGGTCAATGGCCGCTGGGCGTATCTGTACCGGGCCGTCGACAGCCGGGGCCGCACTGTCGATTTTTATCTCTCCTCCCGTCGTAACAGCAAAGCTGCATACCGGTTTCTGGGTAAAATCCTCAACAACGTGAAGAAGTGGCAGATCCCGCGATTCATCAACACGGATAAAGCGCCCGCCTATGGTCGCGCGCTTGCTCTGCTCAAACGCGAAGGCCGGTGCCCGTCTGACGTTGAACACCGACAGATTAAGTACCGGAACAACGTGATTGAATGCGATCATGGCAAACTGAAACGGATAATCGGCGCCACGCTGGGATTTAAATCCATGAAGACGGCTTACGCCACCATCAAAGGTATTGAGGTGATGCGTGCACTACGCAAAGGCCAGGCCTCAGCATTTTATTATGGTGATCCCCTGGGCGAAATGCGCCTGGTAAGCAGAGTTTTTGAAATGTAAGGCCTTTGAATAAGACAAAAGGCTGCCTCATCGCTAACTTTGCAACAGTGCCTAAAATAAGCCTTATATCCAAGCATAAAACAAGGTTGTCTAGACTTCTTTTAACAGTAAAGTTATCATAAAACTGAATTTTATTTTTTAGGTAAGTTTATGCATTCTATCCGCATTCGTTAAGACACAACTATTTGCATAGTGACACTATTTTATAATGGTGGGCTTTTGTTGTGTCTTTAAGAATATATGCGGATATATAAAGTAAAAGTATGCTTAATTTATAAGTATGCTTTTAGTGCATAGTTTCCAGTTATAACTTAATTGACTAGCTATTTGTCCACCCTGTGGATGAATAGCTTTTTTTTTGGGAGGACACTGTGATGCTAGCTTTTGTTTTCACCTAAATCCTGTTTGCTGCATAAAAAATTTCAAGAGCTAAACAGGAGTAAATAAAAATGAGTTTAATTATTAAAGCGAGAAACATACGCTTGGATTATGCTGGGCGTGATGTTTTGGATATTGATGAATTGGAAATTCACTCTTATGACCGTATTGGTCTTGTGGGTGATAACGGAGCAGGAAAGAGTAGTTTACTCAAAGTACTTAATGGCGAAATTGTTTTAGCCGAAGCGACATTACAGCGTTTTGGTGATTTTGCACATATCAGCCAACTGGGCGGAATCGAAATAGAAACGGTCGAAGACCGGGCAATGTTATCTCGCCTTGGTGTTTCCAATGTACAAAACGACACAATGAGTGGCGGAGAGGAAACTCGTGCAAAAATTGCTGCCGCATTTTCCCAACAAGTACATGGCATTCTAGCGGATGAACCAACCAGCCACCTTGATCTCAATGGAATAGATCTACTTATTGGTCAACTTAAAGCATTTGATGGAGCATTACTTGTTATCAGTCATGACCGATATTTTCTTGATATGGTTGTAGACAAGATATGGGAGTTAAAAGACGGTAAAATTACGGAATATTGGGGTGGTTACTCGGATTACTTGCGTCAAAAAGAAGAAGAGCGACAACACCAAGCCGTAGAATATGAGCTGATGATGAAGGAACGGGAGCGATTAGAATCTGCTGTGCAAGAAAAACGCCAGCAAGCTAATCGATTAGACAATAAGAAAAAAGGAGAAAAATCCAAAAACTCTACCGAAAGTGCTGGACGACTTGGGCATGCAAAAATGACTGGCACCAAGCAAAGAAAACTGTATCAGGCAGCTAAGAGTATGGAAAAGCGTTTGGCTGCATTAGAAGATATTCAAGCACCAGAGCATTTGCGTTCTATTCGTTTTCGTCAAAGTTCAGCCCTAGAACTGCACAATAAGTTCCCGATTACGGCAGATGGTCTGAGCTTAAAATTTGGTAGCCGTACTATCTTTGATGACGCTAACTTTATAATACCGCTTGGCGCTAAAGTCGCTATAACTGGATCGAATGGAACAGGGAAAACGTCCTTGTTAAAAATGATATCAGAACGTGCTGATGGATTAACCATATCTCCAAAAGCTGAAATTGGCTACTTTACACAAACAGGATATAAATTTAACACGCATAAATCTGTGCTCTCCTTTATGCAGGAAGAGTGCGAGTACACAGTTGCGGAAATTCGTGCAGTATTGGCTTCAATGGGGATCGGAGCGAATGATATTCAAAAAAACTTATCCGACTTATCGGGAGGTGAAATCATCAAACTGCTTTTATCCAAAATGCTTTTAGGAAAATATAATATTTTGCTTATGGATGAACCAGGAAACTATCTTGACCTAAAAAGTGTTGCCGCATTAGAAACAATGATGAAGTCCTATGCAGGAACTATTATCTTCGTATCTCATGACAAGCAATTGGTCGATAATATTGCTGACATTATCTACGAGATCAAAGACCACAAAATCATCAAGACTTTTGAGAGAGATTGTTAATGATAGCCAATCTAATCCGAACATTAATTATTGAACTCTTTAAAGGAAATTAAAAATGACAATTCAAGATATTCAATCACTTGCTGAAGCACACGGCTTGTTGCTTACGGACAAAATGAATTTCAATGAAATGGGCATTGATTTTAAGGTCGTTTTTGCTCTTGATACAAAGGGGCAACAATGGTTGCTGCGTATTCCTCGTCGTGATGGCATGAGGGAACAAATCAAGAAAGAAAAACGCATTTTAGAATTGGTAAAAAAACATCTTTCTGTAGAGGTTCCTGATTGGAGAATTTCATCTACAGAATTAGTGGCTTATCCCATACTTAAAGATAATCCTGTTTTAAATTTGGATGCTGAAACCTATGAAATAATTTGGAATATGGACAAAGATAGCCCGAAATACATAACATCTTTGGCAAAAACCTTATTTGAAATCCATAGTATTCCTGAAAAAGAAGTTCGGGAAAATGATTTGAAAATTATGAAACCTTCAGATTTAAGACCTGAAATAGCAAACAATTTGCAGTTAGTAAAATCTGAAATTGGTATAAGTGAGCAATTGGAAACCCGCTACAGAAAATGGTTGGATAATGATGTTCTATGGGCAGATTTCACCCAATTTATACATGGCGATTTATATGCTGGGCATGTACTAGCTTCAAAGGATGGAGCTGTTTCAGGCGTTATTGATTGGTCAACAGCCCATATAGATGACCCAGCGATTGATTTTGCTGGGCATGTAACTTTGTTTGGAGAAGAAAGCCTCAAAACTCTAATCATCGAGTATGAAAAACTAGGGGGTAAAGTTTGGAATAAACTATATGAACAGACTTTAGAAAGAGCAGCGGCCTCTCCTTTGATGTATGGTTTATTTGCCTTAGAAACTCAAAATGAAAGCCTTATCGTTGGAGCAAAAGCTCAGTTGGGAGTTATATAATTTAAAAATATGATTGCTGAGGCACTGTTGCAAATAGTCGGTGGTGATAAACTTATCATCCCCTTTTGCTGATGGAGCTGCACATGAACCCATTCAAAGGCCGGCATTTTCAGCGTGACATCATTCTGTGGGCCGTACGCTGGTACTGCAAATACGGCATCAGTTACCGTGAGCTGCAGGAGATGCTGGCTGAACGCGGAGTGAATGTCGATCACTCCACGATTTACCGCTGGGTTCAGCGTTATGCGCCTGAAATGGAAAAACGGCTGCGCTGGTACTGGCGTAACCCTTCCGATCTTTGCCCGTGGCACATGGATGAAACCTACGTGAAGGTCAATGGCCGCTGGGCGTATCTGTACCGGGCCGTCGACAGCCGGGGCCGCACTGTCGATTTTTATCTCTCCTCCCGTCGTAACAGCAAAGCTGCATACCGGTTTCTGGGTAAAATCCTCAACAACGTGAAGAAGTGGCAGATCCCGCGATTCATCAACACGGATAAAGCGCCCGCCTATGGTCGCGCGCTTGCTCTGCTCAAACGCGAAGGCCGGTGCCCGTCTGACGTTGAACACCGACAGATTAAGTACCGGAACAACGTGATTGAATGCGATCATGGCAAACTGAAACGGATAATCGGCGCCACGCTGGGATTTAAATCCATGAAGACGGCTTACGCCACCATCAAAGGTATTGAGGTGATGCGTGCACTACGCAAAGGCCAGGCCTCAGCATTTTATTATGGTGATCCCCTGGGCGAAATGCGCCTGGTAAGCAGAGTTTTTGAAATGTAAGGCCTTTGAATAAGACAAAAGGCTGCCTCATCGCTAACTTTGCAACAGTGCCTTCTACGGCACGTTTGAAGGCGCGCTGAAAGGTCTGGTCATACATGTGATGGCGACGCACGACACCGCTCCGTGGATCGGTCGAATGCGTGTGCTGCGCAAAAACCCAGAACCACGGCCAGGAATGCCCGGCGCGCGGATACTTCCGCTCAAGGGCGTCGGGAAGCGCAACGCCGCTGCGGCCCTCGGCCTGGTCCTTCAGCCACCATGCCCGTGCACGCGACAGCTGCTCGCGCAGGCTGGGTGCCAAGCTCTCGGGTAACATCAAGGCCCGATCCTTGGAGCCCTTGCCCTCCCGCACGATGATCGTGCCGTGATCGAAATCCAGATCCTTGACCCGCAGTTGCAAACCCTCACTGATCCGCATGCCCGTTCCATACAGAAGCTGGGCGAACAAACGATGCTCGCCTTCCAGAAAACCGAGGATGCGAACCACTTCATCCGGGGTCAGCACCACCGGCAAGCGCCGCGACGGCCGAGGTCTTCCGATCTCCTGAAGCCAGGGCAGATCCGTGCACAGCACCTTGCCGTAGAAGAACAGCAAGGCCGCCAATGCCTGACGATGCGTGGAGACCGAAACCTTGCGCTCGTTCGCCAGCCAGGACAGAAATGCCTCGACTTCGCTGCTGCCCAAGGTTGCCGGGTGACGCACACCGTGGAAACGGATGAAGGCACGAACCCAGTGGACATAAGCCTGTTCGGTTGGTAAGCTGTAATGCAAGTAGCGTATGCGCTCACGCAACTGGTCCAGAACCTTGACCGAACGCAGCGGTGGTAACGGCGCAGTGGCGGTTTTCATGGCTTGTTATGACTGTTTTTTTGTACAGTCTATGCCTCGGGCATCCAAGCAGCAAGCGCGTTACGCCGTGGGTCGATGTTTGATGTTATGGAGCAGCAACGATGTTACGCAGCAGGGTGACGGTGTTCGGCATTCTGAATCTCACCGAGGACTCCTTCTTCGATGAGAGCCGGCGGCTAGACCCCGCCGGCGCTGTCACCGCGGCGATCGAAATGCTGCGAGTCGGATCAGACGTCGTGGATGTCGGACCGGCCGCCAGCCATCCGGACGCGAGGCCTGTATCGCCGGCCGATGAGATCAGACGTATTGCGCCGCTCTTAGACGCCCTGTCCGATCAGATGCACCGTGTTTCAATCGACAGCTTCCAACCGGAAACCCAGCGCTATGCGCTCAAGCGCGGCGTGGGCTACCTGAACGATATCCAAGGATTTCCTGACCCTGCGCTCTATCCCGATATTGCTGAGGCGGACTGCAGGCTGGTGGTTATGCACTCAGCGCAGCGGGATGGCATCGCCACCCGCACCGGTCACCTTCGACCCGAAGACGCGCTCGACGAGATTGTGCGGTTCTTCGAGGCGCGGGTTTCCGCCTTGCGACGGAGCGGGGTCGCTGCCGACCGGCTCATCCTCGATCCGGGGATGGGATTTTTCTTGAGCCCCGCACCGGAAACATCGCTGCACGTGCTGTCGAACCTTCAAAAGCTGAAGTCGGCGTTGGGGCTTCCGCTATTGGTCTCGGTGTCGCGGAAATCCTTCTTGGGCGCCACCGTTGGCCTTCCTGTAAAGGATCTGGGTCCAGCGAGCCTTGCGGCGGAACTTCACGCGATCGGCAATGGCGCTGACTACGTCCGCACCCACGCGCCTGGAGATCTGCGAAGCGCAATCACCTTCTCGGAAACCCTCGCGAAATTTCGCAGTCGCGACGCCAGAGACCGAGGGTTAGATCATGCCTAGCATTCACCTTCCGGCCGCCCGCTAGCGGACCCTGGTCAGGTTCCGCGAAGGTGGGCGCAGACATGCTGGGCTCGTCAGGATCAAACTGCACTATGAGGCGGCGGTTCATACCGCGCCAGGGGAGCGAATGGACAGCGAGGAGCCTCCGAACGTTCGGGTCGCCTGCTCGGGTGATATCGACGAGGTTGTGCGGCTGATGCACGACGCTGCGGCGTGGATGTCCGCCAAGGGAACGCCCGCCTGGGACGTCGCGCGGATCGACCGGACATTCGCGGAGACCTTCGTCCTGAGATCCGAGCTCCTAGTCGCGAGTTGCAGCGACGGCATCGTCGGCTGTTGCACCTTGTCGGCCGAGGATCCCGAGTTCTGGCCCGACGCCCTCAAGGGGGAGGCCGCATATCTGCACAAGCTCGCGGTGCGACGGACACATGCGGGCCGGGGTGTCAGCTCCGCGCTGATCGAGGCTTGCCGCCATGCCGCGCGAACGCAGGGGTGCGCCAAGCTGCGGCTCGACTGCCACCCGAACCTGCGTGGCCTATACGAGCGGCTCGGATTCACCCACGTCGACACTTTCAATCCCGGCTGGGATCCAACCTTCATCGCAGAACGCCTAGAACTCGAAATCTAACGTCCGTTCGGGCATCGAGGTCCATGTCGGGGTGGGACGGGCCCGTGGCTTCAAGATCACTTGCAGTCCGACCGCGATGTCTTGGTTGCGCGAGAGGTTGTCGATATCTGTTGATTTGCACCCAAATTTGACCCGGGATTTGCATTGAATTTTGACCCACCCCTTGTTGTCAGAATTATGTCTCGATTTTCAGTTTGCGGGTCTGTTTTTCCTCCTGCTTATTCTGAGTTGAACTGTGTTTGAAGCGGTAACTTTCATTGCCGGTTTCCAGGATGTGGCAGTGGTGGGTTAGTCGGTCCAACAACGCTGTTGTCATCTTTTCATCGCCAAACACTCGGCTCCATTCCGAGAAGCTCAAGTTGGTGGTCAGTATCACGCTGGTTTTTTCGTACAGCTTTGAGAGCAGGTGAAACAGCAGTGCCCCACCGGTTTGGCTAAAAGGCAAATATCCCAGCTCATCCAGAATCACCAAATCGGCATACAACAGACGGTTTGCGATTTGTCCCTGACGCCCAGATGATTTCTCTTGCTCCAGTGCATTGACCAAATCCACGGTGGAGAAGAAACGCACCCGTCGGTTCAAGTGCATCACTGCTTGTGTACCAATGGCTGTGGCCAGGTGAGTCTTGCCTGTGCCTGGCCCACCAATCAGCACCACGTTCTGGGCTTGTTCCATGAAGTCGCACCGGTGCAATTGTTTGACCGTGGCCTCATTAACCAGGCTTTGACTGAAGTCAAAGCCCACCAAGTCCCGATACACGGGGAACTTGGCCACCCGCAATTGATAGTTCACCGAACGTACTTCACGCTCTGCCACTTCAGCTTTAATCAAGCTGTCCAGCATGGGCAAGGCTTGATTAAATGCTGGTGAATTCTGATTGCCCAACTCCTCAATGGCGTGTGCCATGCCAAAGAGTTTCAAGGATTTGAGGATTCTCACATGGCCTTCATGCTGCATCATGGGCTCTCCTTAAACTGTCATAGCGGTTCACGTTGGCCTGTGGTTCCAATGTCAGCCTTAACCCCTTGGGAATTGGAATCGGTTTGGGTGGAGGTTCTTCGGTCAAACGTCCCAACAGATTAAGCACATGCTCCTTCGATGGCTTGCCACACTCCAATGCCAATTCCACAGCACTGAGTACCGCACCTTCATCGTGGTGCAATACAAGGGCCAGAATTTCCACCATGTCACGGTCACCGCCGGGGCGTTGCAGCAAGATGGATTGAAGCTTCTTGAACGCGGGTGGCAATTCAGCAAATGGCGCACCATTGCGCAACGCCCCAGGTTTCTTCTGAAGCACAGACAAGTAATGGTGCCAGTCGTATTGTGTGTGGCCACGCCGAGCGTGGCCACTGCCAAACAATCTTGGATGCTCGGCAATGTGTTGGCCTTCGGCAGCCATCACCAGCTTGTCTGCATAAATCCGAAGGCTGATGGCCCTGTTGGCGTAACTGGCAGGAACGCTGTAGCGATTGCCCTCGTGGTGAACAAGGCAGGTTGAAGTGACTCGCTTGGTTTGCTCCACGAATGCATCAAAGGCATTGGGTAGCGCCATCAACTCGCCTTGTTCATCGGCAAAGGCCTCTTGCACGGTTTGGTCCAATTCGGGGTGGCGCAGCTCAGACCACAGCGCTTTGCAGCGATGCTCAAGCCACACATTCAAATCAGCAAGGCTTTGAAAGTCTGGTGCCCCTTGCCACAGGCGTTGGCGGGAATCCTGCACGTTCTTCTCAATCTGGCCTTTCTCCCAACCCGATGCTGGATTACAGAACTGCGCATCAAACAGGTAGTGGCTGACCATGGCAGTGAACCGCTGATTGACCCTGCGCTCTTTGCCACGCCCCACCGAATCCACAGCGGTCTTCATGTTGTCGTAGATGCCGCGCTTGGGAATGCCACCGAAGATTTGAAAGGCATGCCAGTGGGCATCAAACAGCATTTCATGTTTTTGCTGGTAGTAAGCCCGAAGCACAAAGGCCCGGCTGTGGGCCAACTTAAACTGGGCAATCTGAAGTTTGACCTGTTTGCCCGCTATGCGGGCAAAGTCCTCACTCCAATCGAATTGGAAGGCTTCGCCACAAGCAAAGCGCAAGGGGATGAAACAACCCTTGCCCGAGGTTTGCGCCTTGAACTGTTCGGAATCTTTCCACTGTCGGGCAAAGGCACACACTCGGTCATAAGACCCGGTAAAGCCCAAAGCGACCAAATCCCGGTACATGCTGCGCAGGTTTCTGCGCAGCTTCTTTGTCTTTTTGTGCTCGGTGGAGAGCCACTGCCTTAACTTGGGCTCAAAAGGACTTAACTTGCCAACGCTGTCTCGCGCTGGGTACTGCGGTTCAACCACCTTGCTTTGCAAATACTTGCGAACGGTGTTCCTGGACAGGCCGCTTCGTCGGGCTATTTCCCGAATCGACGCACCATCGCGAAAATGCCAGCGTCGAATTGCGCTCAATATCGCCACGTTTATCACTCCTTGATTTCTCCCGCCATATCCAGACGGGAAACAGTGTCATACGTGGGTCAAATTTCGACGCAAATCTTTACCCTAAGTTGGGGTGCGGACAAAATCTTGGACTACTTTAGGAGTAGTTCATGTATTCGTATGAAGATCGCCTTCGAGCCGTGAGGTTGTACCTGAAGCTTGGGCGCCGGATGAGCGCCACACTACGGCAGCTGGGATACCCCACCAAGAACTCGCTGAAGGCCTGGTTGGCAGAATTCGAACGGAATCAGGATCTTCGCCGAGGCTATCAACGGATAAAACGGCAGTACACCGATGAGCAAAAGCAACGGGCAGTAGATCACTATATCGAACAAGGCTACTGCCTGAGTCACACAATCCGAAGCCTGGGCTACCCAAGCCGCGAGGCCTTGCGTGCCTGGATCCGTGATTTACGCCCTGAATTCGCTAGGACGGTCGTCGGCAGCAGCGCTCCCACAGTCGCCCGCTCTCGCCTCGAGAAGCAGCAAGCCGTCATTGCACTGAACCTGCGCGTAGGTTCGGCAAAGGATGTGGCCGACACTGTCGGTGTATCGCGACCAACGTTGTATAACTGGCAGCATCGATTACTTGGCAAAGTGCCCCTAAAACCCATGACAAAGAAGAAAGGTGACACCTCGCTCGAGCAGCGGCATGAGGCACTACTCAGGGAACTGGCCGAACTGGAGAGCCAGAACCAGCGGCTTCGCATGGAGAATGCAATTCTGGAGAAGGCGAGTGAATTGATAAAAAAAGACATGGGCATCAACCCCCTCGAACTGACAAGCCGAGAAAAAACGAAGGTGGTTGATGCCCTCAGAGTCACGTTTCCATTAGCCAATCTGTTGTGCGGCCTGAAGCTGGCGCGCAGCACATACTTCTATCAACGCCTGCGGCAGACGCGGCCCGACAAGTACACGCAGGTGCGTGAGGTCATTCGGACTATCTTCGAGGACAACTACCGCTGCTATGGCTATCGACGCATTGATAGTGCCTTGCGCCTTGGTGGCATGCGTGTGTCCGAGAAGGTCGTGCGTCGCTTGATGGCGCAAGAGCGTCTGGTCGTGAGAACACCGCGCCGCCGGCGCTTCTCGGCGTATGCTGGCGACCCGACACCAGCGGTCCCGAATCTGCTGAATCGCGACTTTCACGCGTCGGCGCCGAATACGAAATGGTTGACCGATCTGACGGAAATACACATTCCGGCAGGGAAGGTCTACGTCTCGCCGATCGTCGATTGCTTCGATGGGCTGGTGGTGGCCTGGAATATCGGCACCAGCCCGGATGCGAACCTGGTCAATACCATGCTGGATCACGCGGTACGGACACTGCGACCCGGTGAGCATCCGGTTATCCATTCGGACAGGGGCTCGCATTATCGCTGGCCTGCGTGGATCCGCCGCACTGAAAATGCCCAATTAACGCGGTCGATGTCCAAAAAGGGCTGCTCGCCAGACAATGCTGCATGCGAGGGCTTTTTCGGACGATTGAAGACCGAACTAATCTACCCGAGGAATTGGCAGCACGTGACGCTGAAAGACCTCATGACGCGAATCGATGCCTATATCCACTGGTACAACGAGCGCCGCATCAAAGTGTCGCTTGGCGGGCGTAGTCCCATCGAGTATCGTCATGCGGTCGGATTGATGTCCGTATAAACCGTCCAAGAAATCGTCCGCACCCCCAGTGGGTCAATTTTAGATGCAACTCAACAGGCCATGCTGAGTGTGCGATGGTTGATCGCTTCCTCGCCGCTCTCCACGGCGACGATGGCCGCCGCCATCAGCAAGTGCGCCAGTTCCCCTATGGTGCCCTCGCTGCGTGTGAGCAGGTAGCGAGCCATGTCCAGCGTGGCAATTGGGGAAGGCCGGCGCAGCGGGAGCGAAGCGGCGAAGCTGGCCAGCAGTGAGCAGCAATCGTCGTTGGCCTCCCATACCGGCAGCATCATCGGCTCGAAGCGATTTTCCAACTGGTCATCGGAGCGGATGGCTAGGTAGGCGTCGCGCGTGCCTACCCCAACCAACGGGATGCGCAGTTCGTTGCCGAGGAAGCGCAGCAGGTTGAGGAATTCCCGGCGGTTGACGCTGTTGCCGGCCAGCACGTTGTGCAGCTCGTCGATCACCAGCATGCGCACGCCGACCTTGCGCAGCAGTGCCAGAGCCAGTTGCTCCATTTCCGGCAACCGTGGGCGTGGGCGCAGCGGCGCGCCCATCGCGGCGAGCAGCGCGACGTAGAAGCGGATCACGGACGGCTCGGACGGCATCTGCACGACCAACACCGGGATGTGCTCCTGGTCGGCGTCGGAGCTGGCCGGGTGGGTGCGGCGGAACTTCTCGACGATCATCGACTTGCCATTGTTGGTCGGGCCAACCAGCAGCAGGTTGGGCATGCGTTGCTTGTTTGGCCACGCATAAAGGGCTTCCAGCCGGTTCAGCGCCTCGACTGCGCGCGGATAGCCGATCCAGCGGTCGGCGCGAAGGCGCTGGATGCGCTCGTCCGCCGGAAGACGGGCCAAGCCCTGGGCCGCCGGCAGCAGGTGGGACAGGTCGATGATGGGATATTCGTCCACGGCTACCACTCCTCAATCTGGTCGAACGGTTTGGCGGGTGGCAAGTTGTCTGCCTGCGGGTCGGCAATATCCGTATCCGGCGGAACGGGCTTGTCCGGCCGAGCTGATGTCTTGAGGTGCTGGCGGCGATCCGCGTCACGCCGCGCCTTGCGTGTGGCCTTCTGCGCGCTGGTCACAATCTCACGCATCTGGCCGATCATGCGGAACAGCGCCGACTCATCCACCTGTTCGCGCCCTTGCTGCCGCAGTTTCGCCAGCGCCTGCCGTTGTTCCCAGAGGGTGACAGCCGGATGCGACAAGGTACGGTAGGGAATTTCCAGGTAATGCTGTCCCTCCGGTTCCAGGACCCAGATACGGCTGATGTCGCGCGGATCGCGCCGGATCAGAAAGGACGGCCAGCGTTCACGCCGCGCAATCCACGGCTTGAGCGCATCGGCGTAGTAGTGGATGTGGTCGATGACAAAGCCGGTGCGGGTCAGCGTGCGCCGGAGGATCGGCAGAAAATCGACCAGGAACGAAGTAGCGCGTGTGACGACGGCCGGTACGCCGACACGCGCCACGGCCTCGGCCCAGCGCGCGGCCGGCGGTTGGAGCAGGCCGTTGTGCACCGAACCGTGGTAGGTGCCGACCGCCAATGTGAGCCAGCGCTCTAGCTCGCGCAGCGTCAGGGCGGCCTTGTTTTCGGAATCGTAGTCGCCGCGCTGGTCAGGGTTGGAGAAGGTCGTTCCCGGCAGTTCGTCGTGAATCATCTGCATCGCCGTGCCGATGATCCGTTCCACGATGCCGCCATAGTGCGGCTGTCCCAGCGGGCGATAGTCCAGCCGGATGCCATGCTGCTCGCAACCCCGGCGCAGGGCCTCGCTCTTGAACTCGGCCGCGTTGTCTAGGTAGAGCAGCAAGGGCTTGCCGCTCATCTGCCAATCCATTTCCACGTTCAGTCCTTCCAGCCAAGGGCGCTTGTCGCAGGCGACATGCACGAGGCACAGGCCAACCGAAACGGCAGACGGCGCTTCCAGCGTGACGACCATGCCGAGCACGCAGCGGGTGAACACGTCGATGGCGAGGGTCAGGTACGGGCGGCCAATAGGTTGCCGGTCGCGGTCATCGACCACGATCAGGTCGATGACCGTATGGTCTATCTGCACCTGCTCCAGCGGCGCGGTCACGGCAGGAGGCTCGCCGCCCACACCTTGTAGGTCACGAGCGGCATCCTGGCCTTCCCGCCGGCGGATGACCTTGCGCGGGTCAAGGCTAGCGATCCGTAAGGCCACGGTATTGCGCGCCGGCACTCGCAGTTTTTGAGCCTTGCACACCTGAGTGACTTCGCGGTGAAAGGCCGCTAGGCTGCGCTTCTGCTTGGTCAGGAACCGCTTTTGCAGTAGCTCGTGGATGACGCGCTCGACCGGTTCCGGCAAGCGCCCCTTACCTTTACCTCCACCGGACTGGCCGGGCACCAGATCCGTCACGAGGCCGCTGCCTTGCCGGGCACGCCGGATCAGAACGTATACCTGGCGCCGAGACAAGCCCAGCGCCTGAGCCGCCATATCGGCCGCTTCGTGCCCGACCGTCTCCGACTGCGCCAACGGACTGATGATCTCCGCACGACGGCGCGCACGCTCCCAAGCCTCATCAGGCAGAGTGGCCACGCCTTGTTCTGGAATCCGTGGGGTGTCCGTCGCCATGCTCACCTCGCTTTGGTGCACACGAGTATTGAGCATAGTCGAGATTGGTGCAGATCACTTCTGATATTGAACTGTCAGGAGCTGGCTGCACAACAGCCATTACGCCCAATCAACTGGTGCAGTCGTCTTCTGAAAATGACATCCATGCCCAGCCCGTGCGCGAGCTGGATCACCGCCCGCACGATAGTTTGGTCACGGGCATCATCCGGGAGCCTGGCGACAAAGGATTGGTCGATTTTCAATGTGGTGATGGGGCAGCATTTCAGATGTTGCAGGCAGGAATAGCCGGTGCCGAAGTCGTCGGCGGCGAAGCGCACGCCGATGGCGCGCAAGGCGTCGAAACTGGCGAACAGGGCTGGATTGCCGAATGCGACCGATTCGGTCAGTTCGATCTCCAGAAGCTCGGCGGGCAGGGCCATATCGGCCAGCACCCGCTTTACCTCGTCGTCGAACGTTGGCCCAACCTGGCTGGCGGACACATTGATGGCAAGACGGAACGGTTGCCATGCCGGTCCTTGCCACTTGTGCATCTGGCGACAGGCCTCGCCCAGCACCCACGCGCCTATTTCCGGCATCAGGCCGAACGACTCGGCCAGCGGCAGGAACTGGCCGGGCGGCAACAGGCCAAGCCTCGGATGCCGCCAGCGCATCAACGCTTCCGCGCCAGCGATCCGGTGATCGCGCAGATCGACCAGCGGCTGGTAATGCAGGTCAAGCTGTCCGCGCGCCGCCGCCTGCGCCAACTCGGCCGCCGTCCATCCGGCGGGCTGCGAACTCGTCATGATCCGCCCCGGAAGGCGCGCAGCAGCCGCGTTACGGCCAGAACGAACAAGCCGGTCAGCGCGAGCGCGGCAACACCCCAATGCTCGCCAAGGAAGGCACCGGCGGTCGTCCCGGCCAGCACGGCGGCGAGAATCGGCAGATGGCAGGGGCAGGTCAACACGGCCAGCGCACCCCACAGGTAGCCGGAAACGGGTTGGCGCGTCTCGGGCGGCAGTTTGTCAGGGGCGTTCACGGCAATGCCTCCTCGTGCGCCCGCTCGGCTGGCATGGAGGCCAGTTGCGCGTCCAGATGGGCCAACGCCGCGCGCCGCCGCTCGACCAACTGGCGCAGCACGGCAAGCTGCGCTGCGGCTTGTGCGCCGTCCGCTGCGTCGAGCGCACGGCACAGCCGCGCCAGGGCATCCAGGCCGATACCCGCCTCGAAGGCCGCGCGCACGAAGCACAGCCGTTGCAAGGCCGCATCGTCGAACACGCCGTAGCCGCCCGTGGTGCAGGCCACCGGCCGTAACAAGCCGCGCACCAGGTAGTCGCGCACGATATGTACGCTCACCCCAGCGTTATGGGCCAGTTGCGATACCGTGTAGGCGCTCATCGCACACCTCCTTGTCCTCACCCGGCGCAGCAGGAAAGCTGCTTCACATCCTTGTTGAAGGTCTGCGCCGCGAGCTTCAACCCTTCGACCATCGTCAGGTAGGGGAACAACTGGTCGGCCAGTTCCTGCACCGTCATCCGGTTGCGAATCGCCAGTGCGGCCGTCTGGATCAGTTCGCCCGCTTCCGGGGCCACTGCCTGCACGCCGATCAGTCGTCCGCTGCCTTCTTCAACCACCAGTTTGATGAAGCCGCGCGTGTCGAAGTTGGCGAGCGCGCGCGGCACGTTGTCCAGCGTTAGCGTGCGACTATCAGTTTTGATGCCGTCATGGTGCGCTTCCGCCTCGCTGTAGCCTACGGTCGCCACTTGCGGGTCGGTGAACACCACGGCCGGCATCGCGGTCAGGTTCAGGGCCGCGTCACCGCCGGTCATGTTGATCGCGGCGCGAGTGCCGGCCGCTGCCGCCACATAGACGAACTGCGGCTGGTCGGTGCAGTCGCCTGCGGCGTAGATGTGTTCCACGCTTGTACGCATGCCGGGGTCGATGACGATAGCGCCTTGCGGGGTGAGCGTGACGCCCGTCGCATCCAGTGCCAGCTTGCGTGTGTTGGGCGCGCGGCCGGTGGCGACCAGCAGCTTGTCGGCGCGCAGTTCGCCGTGCGCCGTGGTGAGCACGAATTCGCCGTCCCCTTCACCATTGATATACGCGACCTGGCTGGCCTGGGTGTGTTCCCTCACCTCGATGCCCTCCATGCGGAATGCGGCCGTGACGGCTTCGCCTATAGCTGGGTCTTCGCGGAAGAACAGCGTGCTGCGAGCCAGGATCGTCACCTTCGCTCCGAGTCGGGCGAACGCCTGCGCCAGCTCCAGCGCCACCACTGATGAGCCAATCACGGCCAGGCGCTTAGGAATCGTCTCGCTGACCAGCGCTTCAGTGGAAGTCCAGTACGGAGTGTCTTTCAGGCCGGGAATCGGCGGCACGGCCGGGCTCGCGCCGGTGGCGATCAGGCAGCGGTCGAATGCCACCACGCGCTCGCCGCCGTCGTTGAGTTGCACGATCAGGTTGCGATTGTCCTTAAAGCGGGCGGAGCCGTGCAGCACAGTGATCGCCGGATTGCCCTCCAAGATGCCTTCGTACTTGGCGTGGCGCAGTTCATCGACGCGGGCCTGCTGCTGGGCCAGCAGCGCCGTGCGCTGGATGGTCGGCGTGGTAGCGGCGATGCCGCCATCGAACGGGCTTTCCCGGCGCAGATGGGCGATATGGGCGGCGCGGATCATGATCTTGGACGGCACACAACCGACATTGACGCAGGTGCCGCCGATGGTGCCGCGCTCGATCAGCGTGACACGTGCGCCTTGCTCGACGGCCTTCAGCGCCGCTGCCATCGCGGCCCCGCCGCTGCCGATGACGGCGATATGCAATGCGCCGCTGCTACCCGTCTTGTCGTTTCTGCCCAGCAGATCGCGCATCTTGTCGAGCAGGCCGGCGCGGTTGTCCGTCGGTGGCGCATCGGCAAGCGTTGCCTCGTAGCCCAGTCCGGCCACGGCGGTAGTCAGCGCATCCGATGACGTGCCCGCCTCAATGGCGAGTTGCGCTGTGCCCTTCGGATAGGACACCAGCGCCGATTGCACGCCGGGCACTTTCTCCAAGGCTTCCTTGACGTGAGCCGCGCACGAGTCGCAGGTCATCCCGGTGATTTTCAGGGTGGTCATGTATTTTTCCTTTTCTGTGGTGGCTACGGCTGTTGCCGTCAGCCACGTTGTTCTGGCAATTCACAGCTGTCCGGCCCGCAGCGGCGATGTGCTGGCGAGATGAAATCCCAGACCGACACCCCAACCATCAAGGCCAGGCCGACATAGAGCAGTCCACCGCTCTGCCAGCCGTAAGCCCGCATTAAAAACACCGCTGCCAGCACCAAGATCGGGCCTATCGTGCCGAGCGCCGTGCGTCGCCACTGTCGATGATTGAGCCAAGCGATAGCATTGGCGAGTAACGCGATGCCGGCGAACATCGGCAGCAGGATGCCAATGAATAGCCCCTCGTACTGGCTCAAGAAGCCCAGTCCGATGGCCGCGCCAAAGCTGGCGATGGCAGGAAAACAGGCGGCGCAGCCCATCGCGGAAACGACGCTGCCGAGCGCGCCGGTTTTGCCAGCGATGCGCGTGATGAGTCCCATGTGTCGCTCCCGAGTTCGGTTAACGGATCAGCGTTTGAGGCTGGACGGATAGCCCGCGTCCTCGGTCGCCTTGGTCAACTTCTGGACGTTGGTCTTGGCATCGTCGAAGGTGACGACGGCCTGGCGCTTGTCGAAACTTACGTCGGTCTTGCTCACGCCCTCAACCTTGGAAAGCGCGTGCTTGACAGTGATCGGGCAAGAGGCGCAGGTCATGCCAGGCACGGACAGCGTGACGGTCTGGGTGGCGGCCCACACGGGGGCAACAACGGCAGCGAGGGCGAGGGCGGCAAACAGTTTTTTCATGATGAACTCCTGTGATTAATAGAAAAATGGCATGACGTAGGGAAATCCGAGCGAGACCAGGACCAGCGCGGCCACGATCCAGAAAATGAGCTTGTAAGTAGCTCGCACTTGGGGAATCGCGCAGACCTCACCCGGTTTGCAGGCTTGCGCCGGGCGGTAGATGCGCCGCCAGGCGAAAAACAGCGCGACCAGCGCTGCGCCGATGAAGATCGGGCGATAGGGTTCCAGCACCGTCAGGTTGCCGATCCATGCCCCGCTGAACCCCAAGGCGATCAAAACCAGCGGCCCCAGGCAGCAGGCCGACGCAAGAATGGCGGCCAGCCCACCGGCGAAGAGCGCGCCGCGCCCGTTTTGTGGTTCAGACTTTTGTGGTTCAGACATACGCTTGTCCTTTCAAATTTGGTTTGGATAGCTTAAGCTTACTTCCGTAGTTATGTACGGAGTCAAGCGATATGCAAATTAATTTTGAGAATCTGACCATTGGCGTTTTTGCCAAGGCGGCCGGGGTCAATGTGGAGACCATCCGGTTCTACCAGCGCAAGGGCCTGCTGCCGGAGCCAGACAAGCCCTATGGCAGCATTCGCCGCTATGGCGAGGCGGATGTAACACGAGTGCGGTTCGTGAAATCGGCCCAGCGGCTGGGCTTTAGCCTGGACGAAATCGCCGAGCTACTGCGGCTGGAGGATGGCACCCATTGCGAGGAAGCCAGCGGCCTGGCCGAGCACAAGCTCAAGGATGTGCGCGAGAAGATGGCCGACTTGGCACGCATGGAGGCCGTGCTGTCTGAACTGGTGTGCGCCTGCCATGCGCGGAAAGGGAACGTTTCCTGCCCGCTGATTGCGTCACTGCAAGACGGAACGAAGCTCGCTGCATCGGCGCGGGGGAGTCACGGGGTGACTACGCCTTAGCGTGCTTTATTTTCCGAATTCTGAGACGACCCCAATCTCAGCTCATCAGTCAATCAGTCACTCGGTTATGACGCGGTTGGCCGCATCACCTCTGCTGAGGGGCTCTATGGCGTTTTGGGCTATGGCTATGACGCCACCGGCAACAGGACCTCGATCACGACCGATGGCCTGAGCCAAAGCTACACCATCAACTACATGAACAACTGGCTGGTGAAGACTGGGCAAACCTCCAGAAGCTATGACGCCAATGGCAACCTGACGAAGCAGGGGGCGGATACCTTCACCTATGACAGCCAGAACCGGCTGGTGGCCGCAACGGTCGCTGGAGTGACAGCAGCTTACACCTACAACCATCTGGATCAGCGTGTAACTAAGACCCTAAACGGCCAGACCCGCCTACTGATTTACGGCTTGGCAGGAAACCTCATCGAGGAGCTGGACGCAGCCACTGGAGACGTGCTGGCGGAGTATATCTGGCTCGATGGCACCCCCTTGAGCTTTGCTCAGTCAGGACAGACCTATCAAGTCCACGTCGATCATCTGGGCACCCCGAAGGCGCTAACCGACGCCAGCGGCCAAGTGGTTTGGAAGGCGAGCTACAGCCCGTTCGGTAAGGCCAGCATCACCACTCAGGGGCCGACCTTCAATTTGCGGTTCCCAGGACAGTATTACGACGCGGAGACCGGGCTCCACTACAACTGGCGGCGTTACTACGACCCGAATACCGGGCGTTACATCACCAGTGACCCGATTGGGCTGGCTGGTGGGATTAACACCTATGCCTATGCGCTGAGCAACCCGATAGGCAATGCAGATCCAACAGGGGAGTTTGTGCCGCTTCTTCTGGGGGCTTATGTTGCCATAGACTTTGCCTTGAGCGCTTGGGACGCCTATGACACCTTCAAGACCATCACCAGTGATTGTGCGACCTCAAGAGAAAAGTGGATTTCCGGGGGGCTTTTTGCTGCTGGGATTATCCTGCCTGGCAACTATAAGGCGCTAGGGAATGTTGCGGAACGCGCTTTTAAAAATACGGCTGATGATTTTGTAGACCTAGCCAGTTCCCAGAGACGTAAGCATATTCTTGATGGTGACGCCACTGGTGGAGGGCATCGAGCAGGAACAGGCAAGCCTGGAAAAAGTGAGTTTCCTCAAAGTTGGTCTGATGAAAAAATTATGCACGTCATTTCCGATATAGCTACCGATCCAAATGTTTCTCGAAAGGCTGGGCGCGGTGGTAGGACTATTGCAGAGGCAGTTAAAGAAGGTATTAATGTTCGTGTAATACAAGAATCTAATGGTGATATTGTTTCAGGTTTTCCAACAAACGTACCAAGGAATCCAAAATGAAAAATGAATATAGAGAAATTGAATCCACGCTAGATCTTTTGCTTATGGTGCTGTCTGATTCGTTTTCTGAATCTGAAAGTATAGAAGTGCAAGAATTTATTGATGTGGGTGAGTATGGAATCGCACTAGAAACTATCATTGACATTATTAATGAAGAGTCAAAGAACATAACAAATGAAGCTGAGTTTCTGATTGAAAAAGCAGGGAGGATAATGAATATGGATACTACATCCATTGTAGATAAGATTTCAAAACATATAGATAAATAATAAGATGAAAAAAACCGGTTTAAAATATAGAGCAGTATATCTGCTTGGATTTCCGTTAGCTGGAGCCTTTATAGGAATTGCAGTGTTCGCTTTATTAAATTATGTGAATGGGCCTCTAAGCAAATTCGCCTTATATCTGTCCGTTGGTGTTTGGGGGGGGGTATGGAGTGTTCTCAGGAATCTATGGATACTTAAATCTAAGGAAAATATTAAAGTTAAAGAGAGCTAATGAGGAATCCAGGGATTAAATACGGCTCACATGGTTCTGCTATTGGCGCAGCATTGGGGACGGCTTATGGAAATCAATAACTGGTTTGATTTTATTATATACACAATTTATTTCTTTGGGGTTGTGATAGTTATCCTTCCTACTGGGGTTATCTTTCTTTGGTTGACATTGAAAAATCTAGTCAAAATGAGAGCCCCGAGATACGAAAAAAAGCACTACAAGTATTTCTCTGCAAGAAATAGATTTGAAGTGTGTGTTGCAGGTGTTTTTTCTGTGGCTTTTTCTGTTTGGTATCTGTTTTTTGCCAAAGGGGGAAATCTGTTTCTTTATCCGTCAGAGGTAATGAGATTTTTTTCAGGCGGATGATAGTGTGGATCAGGCTCTGGCGTTGGCCCAGCCGCCGCCAGCGGCCAAGTGTTTGGAAGGCGAGCCATCATAGAGTCAGTAGAGAGAGATACTTTTGGAAATCAATAGTATTATGATTGGTACAAATGAGTTGTAGCTCCATATTTTAAAGGGGGATTTCAGAGAAATGAAGAATAAGAAGGTAATAACTTTGATAATGGCCGCAGCCGCATCATGCTCGTCAGTCTATGCCGCGACATTACCGACCAGTGAGGTAGACGCATACATACTTGCGATGAACACCATGTCACCTATCACTGCAAAGTACACCATCCAGTACAAGCAAGCGGTTGAGCAGAAATGCAATACAGCCCTGAGCGTTGAGCAGCTCAACTCAAAGGCATTCACCAATGTTGTCCAGGCAATGGTGAGTAGTGAGACCGTCGATAGAATGGGGCTTGATGCTGCTGGTGGATCACTCCAGGATACCCTGTCTGTGATCGGCAAGAACGTCACATGCAGTGACCTGAACGCGCCATTTAAAGCACTCTTGGATGATAAGGACTTCACCAGAAAGCATCAGCACCTATCGAAGGTGCTGCATACTTGGAATGAAGTTGTTTCTCAAAGCAAACCCTGAGTAACAAAAAGGAGCCTAACTGGCTCCTTTTTTAATGGGGATGATGTTACGTTCGTGGACGTTATTTTCACTCGGGATATGTAACGTTGAAAAAGGCGTACCGACAAGAGAGTGGTCACATAGCTCTCCATAATAGATGAGCGACAAAATCTCTTGCTCGTTGATTTTTCCCACCTTAAAAAGGTAATTGATTATTGCTGTATCCAGTAGGTCGTGACACCCATTAAGCAGATCCACGATATTGGCCGCAGCTTCATTTTCCTCTCCGTCATCTCGACCGGCTAATACTGATTCAACCCAAGCCTCAAGGCTCGGATGTCCCTCAGCGAGCTCTATTTGACGGCACTCGTTCTCGATCAACCCTGTGATTGCTTCGTTGAGCGTTCCGCCATAAGTCGGCATGTTGAGAACAACTCCAAATCCGGGGATTTCTTTTTGGATTGGCTTCGCATCCTTGGGAGCTGATTTCAGCCACAGGAAAAACCAGATCCCAGAGCTTATGTCTTCCGGCTTGACCTGGTTGGCCGCAAGGAATTTGGAAACCTCGTTACAGATGATGCCATCTGGCGCTGCCATCTCGTAAATACCCGCCATCAGATCTTCAAGGCTCTTATACATATTATCTCTCGCACCTGTACATGATGTTTTCACTATCGTTGTTAAGCGTTTTTTCAGCAAGTATGTTCCAGCGAGACATCTTATACCATTCCATCCAAATCTGTAAAATTACCGTATTACCGTAATTATGATAATTACGGTAAATAAATTTGAGTTCCTCTTGCTGTTGTTCTACTTATTAAAATGTATCTTTGAAAAAGTAGAGTTTTTGGAATAGGATAGGTGGTGCTGAATGCCCACTTTTTACAAGGAGCGCGACCAGTGATTTTTGATGTAAGAGCGACCTTTGAAGTGGCACTCCAGACGGACACCCACCTGGTACTTATCGATCTGGATCAGGGAGCATCAGTTACGAACGATGCTGATGCAGTGATCGCCTGGTTGGCCGCAAACCTCGAAGGTGGAATTGGAAAACGTAAGGTGTACTACCGGGACACCGATGGACGCTTTGATGAGCTCAAGGTTAATGCCGGTGCTTTTGCCGGATTTGCACCTTGTAGCGAAGGCCAGCAGACCACCTTGGCTGGGATGCTCGGCCAGTAACTTTGTGTGGAGAACTCGATGTTAAACAAAAACAAATTTGAGAAAGTTTTAAAGAGAATCCTCGATAAGAACTTTGAGCGCTGCTCTATTTGCAGGAAACCATTCCCTGGACCGTGCCATACTTTTGCTGGTTTGGATTCGGACAATAAAGTTCAGAACGTAGGTTCTTGCTGTCGGACCAGTATTGTGGACTTGCGGCATGGAGGTGTGTATACGACCGCTCCTGTAGATACTCAAGAGGGGCAAAGTCAGGCGCGTGAGCTACTCGCAACACATCCTTGTAAGGGGATGATGGGACATGCTTAGCAAAAAAGTCTTTTTCATTAGTCAAGCGGAGGCCGAAAGACTGGAGCCGGTTCCCGGTGCGGCCATGATCTCCATAACTGACCCAGACAAGTCCCCTGCCGCTCTCGGACAGTGGGGGCAGTTGTACCGCGATAGCTTCTATGACGGCGGCTATTCTGAGAACACCATCCACACGATGAAGGCAGCGTTCCGGATGAATTACGCCTCTTACATTGACTCATCCCAGGCTGAAAAGCTGTCCACCTTCCTGGATGGATTGGTTGGTAGCGGTATCGATCAGATCTTCGTTCATTGCTATTACGGAGAATCCAGAAGTGGCGCGGTAGCGCTGTACCTCCAGAACAAACATGGATTCACTCCGAATAAGCCGATCACCAAGCCCAACCGAACAGTTTACGAATTGCTGTGCAATCCAACCAAGTTTGAACCACTGATGCAAAGCTACGAAACGCAACATATGGAGGAGGAACTACCTCTTCACCTCAAAATATGGGATTTTCTTCTCGTTGCGGTCGGGCTTAGGAGGTAACTTTGCACGACACAAACAATGACAAGGAAGAGCTAGTTTCACATGCGAAAGTAAATGTTCCGGCAGAACAAAGCATTCGCGGTGAACTGTTGCCGTCATCGAGCTCGCTCCGGAACATCCAGGACAACCCCGCCGTCGCCTATCTGGTGAGCCTCGGGTCAAAGCGAAGCAGGCAGACCATGAGCTCATTCCTCAACATTGTCGCCAAGATGATCGGGTTTCAGAACCTTCGTGACTGTGCATGGAGCTCAATGAGGCGGCACCACATATTGGCGGTGCTGGAAATGCTGGGGGATGCAGGGAAGGCTCCGGCAACGATCAACACCTACCTGTCAGCGCTCAAAGGGGTGGCTCTTGAAGCCTGGACGATGAAGCAAATTGATACGGATAGCTTCCAGCACATTAAGCAAGTCCGTTCAGTACGTGGATCTCGACTTCCTAAAGGGCGGGCACTTGAACGCCATGAGATTCGCAGCCTCTTTTTCACATGTGAAAGTGATTCAAGCGCCAAAGGGCTTCGGGATGCGGCCATTCTCGGGGTGCTCCTCGGGTGTGGCTTGCGCCGCTCGGAAATCGTTGCGCTGGACATGGGAAGCATGATCTACAAGGACCGCGCTCTCAAGGTTCTTGGCAAGGGCAACAAAGAGAGAATGGCGTATGTGCCTGGTGGCGCATGGAAAAGACTGGATAAGTGGGTTGAAGAGGTTCGAGGAACGCATGAAGGGCCTTTATTCCCGAGGATCAGGCGGTTTGATGATGTGACTGGAGAGCGGATGTCGGATCAGGCCATCTACCACATCTTGGAGACCAGAAGAGTTGAAGCCGGTCTGGAGATGTTTGCGCCCCATGACCTGCGACGCACCTTTGCCTCCTCGATGCTGGATAACGGTGAGGATATTGTGACCGTGAAGGACGCAATGGGCCACTCAAGCATTGCAACTACCCAGAAATATGACAGACGCGGCGATGAGCGTTTGAAGAGAGCGAGCCAACGCCTCGATATAGCGGATTAACAGCATGAATGATGAAGAACTCGAACTTGCCAGAGCCGAAGCCATGAAAGCCGATAGGTGCTTTTCAAAAGGACGGCTCAGGGACGAATTTCGGATGAAGCCTAAGCCAGGAGTAGAGCCAGTTTCGTTCTACAAAAACGGGTATGGTGGCCAATTTGGAGTGTACCGGATAGCAGATTGCCAACCAATGCGGAGAAGGGGTTGTTCACCGGCATCACAAAAGCAAATAAGGGCGCAATCCATCCTTTCGGTCAAGGCAAGAATGCGTAGCAACCTGGCAAAGGCCTCTGTCATGGCACAAAGGTGGGTCGCTCTGGAACCTCTGGTTCTCGATACCGAGACGACCGGACTTGGTGAAAGAGACCAGGTGATCGAGCTGGCTGTTACTGACATCAGAGGCGCGGTTCTCCTCTGCACCAGATTACGGCCAACCGTGGAAATAGACCCTCAGGCAATGGGTGTTCATGGCATCACCGAGACTGAGCTGTCGAATGAGCCTACGTGGACTCAAGTTGCGCCAGCTCTCGCCCGGCTTTTGTCGGGCCGTCATCTGGTGATATTTAACTCCAGTTTCGACAGTAGGATGTTGAGGCAAACAGCCAGTGCATTTGGAGACCAACTCTCTTGGTGGCAAGAGCAGAACTGTCTGTGCGCGATGAAGCTGGCGGCTGATGCCTTTGGCTCAACCAACCGGCACGGCACAATCTCACTTGCGGATGCCACCTGCGAGGCAGGTGTGAGCTGGAAAGGTCGAGCCCATTCAGCAGCGACCGACGCTATTGCCACCGCCGACTTGGTGACAGAGATAGCCAAAGTCCAACGTGACCTCGTGGTCCAGCTCCAGGAGCTTCAAAGCAAAGGTAATTTGGAATGACAGAACAATCCTACGGCGAAAGTCTCAAATTTTTCTCAGACTGGCAGAAGGACCCCGCGAAACGCACCGGCCTGAATGTGCAACACACGCTAACCAGAGGTGAATATCCTACGGTCAGCATCGAGATTGCGCCGATCAGGGCATCGGGGTCCAGCCCAGACTGGAAAAGCAAGATCACGGTGCAGCTCACTCGCGGCGAACTGACGGCGTTTTGCAGCGTTCTCTTTGGTTTGCGTAGCAAGGCTGAGGGTTCCTATCACGGCGACGCGAAGAATAAGAGCTTTGCGGTTTACAACAACGGCAAGGCCGGTGTTGCGATCATCCTTAGTGAGCGAGGAAACCAGCTCCAGAATTTCATCAATGATGACGACCGAATGGAGCTCGCAGTCTTCGCAGTTCGCCAGCTTTCCAACGCATGGAAAGTTACCCCTTCTGATGCCATCGCGCTGCTACGCCAATCAGCGTGGATGGACCGAAATTTGTCCTAATCGAGCAAATCTAGGCACTCTAAAAGTCGTCCTATAACCACAAAGTTAGACCATCATGCAAAGTGGGGTATAGAGGGTGCCAGCCCCACCCCAGCAGTCCCCCTCAGCCACATTTCTGGCTTGCCCCGCGCTTTTCTTCTTTCTCTCTTTTTCTCTCTTTTTCTCTCTTTTTCTCTCTCTTTCTCAATCTAATCTCACACACGAAGGTCAAACAGGGCACCCGCCGACGCGAAGCGGAGGCGTATTCTTGCCCCTCCCCCTCGTTGCATGATGGTCTAAATCTGTCTACTATGTAACCAATGAACTGTTAGAACAAACCCACACATAGGCGGCAGCATGGCTAAAAACTTCATATCAGAACAATTCTCGGCCATGTGCCGCGACTTAACGAACCTGTCCTCTCTTATCAAACGACTACCGCCACGGTACGCAAAAGTTGCGGCCATCCCTCCTACCGGAAAAGGAATGGAGAACGAGCCCGTCAACAAGATTGTCGTAACTGAACAAACTGGGCGCGAAGCTCTTGAGCTGGCAGCGCACAGCTACAGAGATCTTCACATCAACCCAGACTATTCGCAGAAGTCTGCCAGGCGCACCGTGGGGGTACTCTGGTTCTCCCCTTCCAGGATTGGTGTAGCTGACGAAATTGCGGCGACGGTTGAACGCATCAACGCGGCCAAAGCTGGTATCGAGGAGTTCATTATCTCGACGTACCCCACCAGGCAAGAGAGGTTTGAAGCACTTCGAGCGGACTGCCCTGGTGTCATGACTCTCCACCTTTACAGACAAATTCGGTGCTATACCAATGGCGACATCGACTCTATCCGCTTCACCTGGCAACGGAAGGACTCCTTGAAGAAGCCCGTAAAAGAGGAGCTTTTGCAACGCATCAGAGAGGAGCTGGAGCGATCTGGGCCAGACTATCAACTTCCCCTGGAGCAGCTTATCCAGAAGATCGCCAGCACCCCGGAGCCTTATCTCCGGGAGCG
This sequence comes from Citrobacter freundii complex sp. CFNIH4, assembly GCF_002934505.1. Taxonomy (NCBI): domain Bacteria; kingdom Pseudomonadati; phylum Pseudomonadota; class Gammaproteobacteria; order Enterobacterales; family Enterobacteriaceae; genus Citrobacter; species Citrobacter freundii complex sp. CFNIH4. The sequence goes on along the minus strand of NZ_CP026233.1, from coordinate 103,084 downwards.
AAGGGAAGTAAAGGTTCAACCGGTGGCAAACGTCATGGCCGCAGGGGTACTCAAAACCGTTACCGCGCCAATGCCCCTGATCGTGCTCCAGGATAAGGATGTTCAGCTCAAATTGCTTCGTAACTTTGACGCCTCAGAACAACGCAAAACTCGATCTGATAAAGCGGCATCGGAAATCCTTGGCACCTTCGGTGGAGTCACTATCGAATCCTTCCCTGGATGAATCAGCGTGACCGCGTAACAAGGCTTTTCCGCAGCCGGAAGGGCTTTGTCCCACACAAACAATTCCAATCGACAGCAGCATGATATATAATTATGATAATTACCGTATTATCGTAATTATCGTAAACATTACAAATTAAAAGGAACGTTCTCATGGCAAGAAAATTGGTTGAGTTTGACGATGTAGCGGCTGCGGCCCAAAAGCTCAAGGACGCCGGTAAACGCCCAACGGTCATCGCTATCAGAGACATCATTGGCAAGGGGAGCTTTACCACCATTTCAACGTATCTCAAACAGTGGTCAGAGGAACACTCCCTCGATGAAGAGCTGGTAGAGGTAGTCCTTCCAGAATCGGTTATGAGCGATGCTGAGCTCTTCCTACAGAAGATCTATACGGTAGCCAAAGCAAGCGCCGATGAACAGCTTGAGCGCGAGCGTGAACTGCTACGACAGAAAGAAATTGAGTACCAGGAAGATATGCAGCAAGCCGTGGACATGGCAAATGATGCCACCGAACGGGCTGAGCTACTGGAGGAACAACTTGAAGCTCTCACCAACAAAAAATCAGAGCTCGATGCGGCCCTTGGTAAGGCAGAAAACTCGCTATCCCTCAAGTCTGCGGAGCTAGAACGCTCACTGGCTGACATTGATAAGCTGGAAAAGCGGATCGTTGAGTTGGAGGGCAAGCTGGAGGCGAAAGCCGCAGATCTGACCCGAGCACAGGATCACCTGGAGCAAGCTAAAAGCGAAAATCGCTCTTTGAGCCAAAAATTGGCAACTACAGAGGGTGAGTTGGAGGAGCAAAAAGGCAAGAGTATAGAGCAGACAGAAAAGCTCCGGGCCGCTCAGGAACAAAAAACATCGTTGAAAGAGCAGCTCGAAAATGTACAGGCCAAACTGGCCCAATCACAGGACTCCCTTGCCACAGCCAAAGCTCATGGCGAATCCGCTGAACGAGAGTGCCAGCGCCTATCTGGAGAGGTAGAAAAGCTGGACGCCAAATTATCCAGCGCCGAAGCAGAAGCTCGCGCTCTTGTTCAAGACAAAGGCATGATGGCTGGTCAGTTGCAGGAAAAAGACCAGCAGGCCAAGAGCCTCGAACAAAGACTCAATGATGCACTGACCAAAATTTCTGGGTTGGAGCAAGAGCTCGCTAAAGCTGGTAAGGGAGGGAAAAAGAAAGAGGAAAACTGATGGCGCGAAAGGCTAAATATTCAGAAGAGTGGCGACACAGAGCTGCGGCTCTTCAAACCAAGATTGAGGAGGCTATGACACTAGCCACCTCATCTATTGGCGACTATCGCTGGTTACACCGTCTCCATAGTTGGGTTACGGAGGTGGCTCAAGGTAAAGCCCCAGACTGGTGGACAGATCTGGATTGTGAAGTATCCCTCCCCCGAGAAGAAAAGCGGATCAGTACGTTCCTCTCGACACAAAAGAAGCGCATCACTCTCCAGATGTGTTTGTCGTAGGGGGCCTCATGAAACAACTTCCTCCTGACACACCAGAACAATCACTGATCACTCAGTACAAAGGGCCTCGCCTTGTCGTTAAGGCCTACGCTGGAACGGGTAAAACCACGACACTGGTGAAGTACGCCCACAACAACCTCGATTCACGTATCCTCTACTTGGCATACAACAGGGCTATCCGCGACGAGGCAAGAGAAAAGTTTCCTGCAAACGTAGACTGCAAAACGTCCCACCAGCTTGCCTACGCCACTATAGGAAGGGGCTACCAGCACAAACTCTCCGGCAACCTAAGGCTCACCGATATTGCCCAAGCGGTGAATACCAAGAACTGGACGTTTGCCAAAGATATTCTCGATACGCTCAACGCCTTTATGTGTAGTGCAGACATGCGGATTCTTTATACGCATTTTGCTCGCGCCGATACGGGTAAAGTGCTTACGTCCAAACAGGAGAGATACCAAATCCAGGTGGTCGAAGGTGCTGAGCTCATATGGAAACGGATGACAAACGTTCAAGATCCGTTCCCGACCGTACACGATTGATACCTCAAACAGTATCAGCTCGGGATGCCGAATCTGTCTCGCCGGTACACCACCATTCTTTTTGATGAAGCACAAGACGCTAACCCCGTAACAAGTAGCATCGTCCTACAGCAGAACTGCAAGGTAATCCTGGTTGGAGATCGCCACCAGCAGATCTATAGGTTCAGAGGCGCAAACAACGCCCTTGATAGCAAAGAGCTCATGAACGCCGACCAACTCTATCTCACTCATAGCTTCCGCTTTGGCCCCAACGTTTCGCTGGTGGCAAACGCCCTTCTTGAACTCAAAGGTGAAACACGACCTGTTGTTGGCCGGGGACCAGCAGATCAGGTACTCATGTTTTTACCAGGTGACGTGGGCCACCGCGCAATACTTCACCGAACCGTCATGGGGGTTATAGAGACGGCGCTCTCTGCGACCGAATCCGGAGCGCAGGTATTCTGGGTCGGTGGAATCGACGCTTACCAGATCAATGAGCTCCAGGATTTGTACTGGTTTTCGATGGCAGAGCCAGACCGGGTAAAGAATAAGAAACTGCTTGATGAGTATGAAGACTACTTCGAGTATCAAGAAGTAGCGAAGGCGACCAAAGACCCTGAGATGATGAGGGCTGTCAAGATCATCAACAGCTACGATGAAATCCCTGAACGACTCACCACTCTACGACGCAATACAGTCAAAGAAGAGTTTGGGGCTGACATTACGGTCTCAACAGCTCATCGGTGCAAAGGGTTGGAGTGGGACTTTGTTCAGCTCTATGACGACTTTCCGGATGTCCTGGACCCAGAGCTCGACCCAATGGCCCGTGACGATGAAATAAACCTGCTCTACGTTGCATCCACCAGAGCGATGCGAATCCTTGCGTTGAACAGCGCTGTCGAGATGGTTATCCGCTACATCACCCAAAAACGCATGGTCGAGAAGCAGATGAAGATGGCCGCAGAAGCGACAGAAGTTGAAGAGGACACGACCAAATAGTTTGGTCAATTCTTTCACATGTGAAAGTTGACAAATAAAACGCTCTAAGCGCCCTAAATGGGCGCTTACACCTGCCTAATTTCACGCCTCCCACCTCTACCATATCGAGCATGGGAAAATACGTGCGTGAGACTATGAAAAAATCACCTTTGAATTTACTGCTCCTTGCAGCGCTCACGCTGGGGGCATCACACCAGGCTTGGGCTCAAGATGGCACAAGACCTGGTTTTTATGAGCGAAAGGAAGAGGGTTGGTTCTGGTACAAGGAAGAGCCCAAAGAACCAGAGAAAAAACCCGAAAAGCCCAAACCAAAGCCTGTGGCAGAAGCGAAGCCTACACAGCCTAAGCCTGCTGCTCCGCTTCCGAGCGGCCCAGAAATGTTCTCAGCGGAATGGTTCCGGGAAAACTTACCCAAGTACAAAGACCTTGCTTGGAACAATCCTACCGTTGAAAACGTCAGGACGTTTCTCTACTTGCAACGATTTGCGATAGATCGCTCTGAACAATTTTCCGATGCTACAGAGCTGGCGGTCGTAGGTGATCCTTTCTTGGATGAAATTACTCGACGTCCTGCTGCCACGTTTGCCTCACAACAAGTTGATCGTGACGCTGGTAACGCCAAAAACATGCTACTCAAAAGCGTAGCCGAACGCGTAGGGATATTCTTCTTCTACAAGTCCGACGATGACTACAGTGACTTGCAAGCACCGCTCATCAAGATGTTGGAACAAGGAGAAGGATTCTCGATCATTCCTGTATCTATGGACGGCAAACCACTCCCCAGTGGGCTTTTCCCCCATTACAAAACCGATGAAGGCCATGCCAAACAACTTGGTATCGTAACTTTCCCTGCTGTTTACCTCGCATCTCCAGACGGTCAGTTCGCTCCTATAGGACAAGGGCCAATGTCTCTTCCTGAGCTGAATCACAGGATTTTGGTCGCAGCAAAACGCAATGGTTGGGTCACAGACGAAGAGTTTAACCGTACACGTCCGGTACTCAACCTGGAAAACAACATAGCCGAACGCTTGGCCTCACCAGAGCTGGGCTCTGACCTCAAACAGCTATCTCAAGCGAGCGGTGATAAAGACAACTTTGTGCCACCGGAACAACTCATGAAGTACATCCGGGACAAATTACAGGAGAACTAAGATGGTCACGCACAAGACATTAAAAAGGAGCCTGCTTGCCCTGAGTGTGGCGGCCAGTCTCGTCATGGCACCGACAGGGGCGATAGCCGCTAACGGCCTCCAATCACAGATGGACAAACTCTTCAATGAAATGAGCAACACAACACCACCTGGGGTTTATGAAAGCCAACGACGTGGCGTTTTAGCTGGTGGCCGGTTCACTGCAAAGACACGAATCTTCGACGAGAACCTGGTGAGCTTTGCCCCTCCATCATGGAAAGCTGGTTGCGGTGGTGTAGATCTGTTCGGCGGTTCGCTTTCCTTCATTAACGCGGATCAAATTGTCCAACTCCTTCGGGCTGTAGCAGCCAACGCCAAGGGCTATGCCTTCCAGCTTGCGCTCGATAACGTTTTCCCGGACGGAGCGAAGTGGATAGAGAACTTCCAGAAGAAAGTGCAAGCGCTCAACCAACATCTGGGCAACTCCTGCCAGCTCGCTCAAGGTTTCGTGAACGACCTAACCAGCGGCATGGACCTTAAACACAAAACTGATGCTTCTATAACCGCGACAACTTCCGGCCTGTATGAAGACTTCTTCGGGTCCAAGCAGGAAACCAGCGGCAAGAGTCCTCTGGAAGAACTGAAAGCCAACAAACCTGACGAATACAACAAGATGATTGGCAACATCGTCTGGAAGCAACTCAAGAGCAACAACGCCAACACCTGGTTCCAGTACGGGGATAACACCCTTCTTGAAGCGATCATGTCTTTAACCGGCACAGTCATCATTGGTGATCTGGTAAACGACCCGAACTCAACCGGCACTGGTGCGAAAACAACCCCTCTGACGACCCTACCAGGTAACAAGATCACCTTGTCAGACCTGATTTCAGGCGGTTCTGTTGAGATCTATTCCTGTGATTCTGATACGACCAACTGCCTGAGTGCTGGCTCCAGCAATAAAACTGTCGTGCTCAAAGGTATCAAGAACCAGATCACCGATATGCTGTTAGGAACAAGCTCTACACCTGGTGTGATCTACAAATACGCAACGAACTCTGGAACCTTAACCGACCCAGAAAAGGCCTTTGTTTCTAACCTCCCCGGAGGGATTGGCACCATTGTTCGTAACTTGTCTGTCCTTTCACAGGACGGCGCTAACCTGTTCGCAACAGAGTCATCAGGAGCGATAGCCCTGACCATGATGTATAGCTTCTCGGAAGAGTTCTTCCGCGCAGCTCGCATTGCGATGGCTAACAGCAAATCACCCTACAAGAAAGAGGCACTAGAGCTTCTCGCGCAATCGCAACAGCAAATCCGTGCTGAATACACAATCCTGTCCTCTCAATACGGCGATCTGGCAAGCCAAATTGAGAAATACAACAACCTACTGGACAACATCCGCAAGCAAAAATACATGCTGGCAACTTTGTCCAATCCTCCTAGCACGAACTAAGGAGCTATTGGAATGGGATCTTTTTCAATCCACTCTATCGGTGACTCTGCTTTTCTGGAGCAAATCCTGATTGCAGTATCAATGATCACCGGCACCGGGGATTTCGAGAAGATGGTCAGTATTGGCCTGCTTCTTGGGGTCTTGATGATCTGTATTCAGTCCGTCTTTCAGGGCGCAAAGCAAATCAACCTCCAGCAAGTGCTGGTAGGTTGGATTCTATATGCCTGTTTCTTCGGCCCAACCACAACTGTGACTATCGAGGACGCTTATACAGGGCAGGTTCGAGTCGTCGCCAATGTCCCTATTGGGGTAGGCTTTGCTGGAGGTGTCATATCCAACGTGGGATACACCATCACCAATTTGTTTGAAACTGGATATGGGGTAATCGTACCCAATGTCACGGAAAGCCACTTTTCCGAAACACTGAAACTGTTGAATGACGTCAGACGGCGAGCCTATGACACAGGAGTTTTTACTGCGCTTAACTCAGCAAATGGAGGCGGCTATGTTGACGTGAGGCGTTCCTGGAACAATTACATTCGGGAATGCACGTTAACCAAAGTCGATCTCAACCTAATGTCCCTTGATGAGTTGATGAACCGTTCAACTGACTCAGCTTTGCGATTCAACTCACAGCTCTACGGAACTAGGTTGTATTTGTCTACAGCAAACCCTGACGGCGCTGACTACACATGTACTGACGGATGGGTGGCTATTAGCACTGCAACCGCCAACCTAAGCAGCCCGGTTGTTGTTGATGCTCTTAACAGCCTACTGGGTATTGACACGTCAACTGGAGACAACGCTCTAACGAAGCTGACCGATTCGCTTCAAGCGATGGGTGCCACAACTACGTCATCAATCGACTATCTGAAAGCCGCCGTTCTGGAGCCCCTCTATTATGAAGCCGCAGCAGGACGTTATCAGGACCTCCAGGATTATGGCTCTGCATTGATGGTCAACCAGGCTATTCAGCAACGGAACACACAGTGGGCCGCAGAGCAGTCGATGTTCATGACCGTCGTCCGACCAATGCTGACGTTCTTTGAAGGCTTTATTTATGCTATAACCCCGATCATTGCTTTTATTATCGTGATGGGCAGCTTCGGCCTCCAGTTAGCCGGGAAATATGTACAAACCATCCTCTGGATTCAGCTATGGATGCCAGTCCTCTCAATTATAAACCTGTTTGTTCATACCGCCGCGTCAAATGAGATGTCTAGCCTCAGTGCTGGTGGTCTCAACTCCATGTACGCTCTTTCCTCAACTGGAGATGTTCTGCAACACTGGATTGCAACCGGCGGCATGTTGGCTGCGGCCACTCCGGTGATTTCCCTGTTTATCGTCACAGGTAGCACCTACGCCTTCACCAGCTTGGCATCGAGAATAAGTGGTTCTGACCACGTTGACGAAAAGATGCAAACGCCAGATCTACTCAAGCAAGGTCCGGTTATGCAAAGTCAGCCAGCGTACAATCACAACCAGTTCAGTGGTGCGATTGCAAACGGCGCAGAAAGCATGATCAGTACCTTCTCGCTTGGCTCCACCTTGGCATCAGGCGTGAGCTCCGCACAGGCATTACAAAGTCAGAAATCGGAGGCTTTCCAAAGCACTCTTGGTCGAGGTTTTTCTGATGGAGTAAGTCAGGATCAAGCCTATTCAAGACTCTCCAATGTCGGGCGCAACGTTTCGTCGCAAAACACAGCTCAAAGCCAATTGATCAACCAGCAAGCCAAGAACTTCATGGATAAGTTCCAGGTGGATGATAGCCACTCTGATGCTGTCAAAGGTGCTTTTGCCATGCAGGCTATGGGCACACTCGATGTTGACGAAGCTGCGTCCATGCTTATGCCTATGGTTGGCAAGGCCAGGGCAGCAATGAAGGCCGCTGCTGGTGTGAAATCAAACAGTACAGCCCTAGTTCCTGCTGGTGGTAATGGCGAATCAGGCGGCGGCAGTGATGTCCTGGACATCAAAGCGCAAGCGAAGGGAGCAACAGAGTCATCAACTCAAGACTCTTCAAGCTGGTCAGCGAGTGATGTGTCCCAGTTCATGAAGGGTGTGAGCTATTCGCAAACCGATAGCCAGGCGTTGACAAATCAATTAGCGCAGGGTTTCAGCCGTTCTGGAAGCGAGTCATTCAAGCAAACCTGGGGCGATAGCTTATCCCAGAACCTATCCAAGTCCGCTTCTGAACTGGTGTCTGCATCGGACACCTTCACAACAATGAGTCAGCTCCAAAACCAAATGGGCTCCATGACTAATACCGACTTTAAAACTCTCGGTGGTGCAGTAGCACAAACCCCTGCGGCCATGAACCAACTGAATGACTATTTCCGAAATGCCGCGCCGCAATCGGTTAAAGACGAGGCGGCTTCACTACAGCAAAGATACCAAGCCTACGGAATGTCTCCTCAAGTGGCCCAGGCAGCAGCGCGAATGACAGCAATGACCAACTCCAAAAATTACGAACAGGGTAAGGAGCTTGGCGGGTATCAAGCCGCACTACAGGCGATCAATACCGCGTCCGGTCGCAACGGAGCATTTAGTGGTGATGCTTACGGAAATAACGGCATTGAAGGCCCGAATGTTCAAGGCCTACCAGGTCAGGTTCAAGGGGCTGTAGGCAGTGGACCTAACATCCCAACCGGATTCCGGGAGAATGTGGCTGGGATGGCTGGAACTAATCCGGCATCAGAAGCTGGGCAGTTACCAACGAATAGCCCCCTTGTTCAAAATGAACATGCAGCCGGTACGTCAGCTCTTCATAACCAAGCACAGCAAACAGAGCGAAATGTATCTGCTCCTGAACTGAAAAAAGCCCAAGATAACCTTATGAACTCGCTTCCGGAAATGTCTTGGAGCGCTTCGGCGTGGGGAGCGTGGGACAACTCCAGTGATTGGATGGGCCGCAGAGCTGAACAAGCAGGTGGAGCTCTCATTGCTGGTGGTCAAGCTGGCGCTGATGCGTTCTCAAGAGCGATGGATCAAATGAGAACGATGACACCTGAACAACGCGACCAATTCATCGCGGCCACTCAACGCGGCGACCAGGCCGTGCAAGAGGAGTTTGGCTGGGCCGGTGATGCGATGGTCGGTATGGCTAAACTTGGCCGCAACGTCATGGGAGCTGCTGCAAGCGGCTATGATGCAGCGAAGGAGTGGTTAACTGGTAAATCTGATCTATCGGAAGCCGCTAAAGGGATGAGCATTGAGGAACGCGGCGCGTTCTATGCAGCAGCGCTATCCTCTGCCGCAGAAGCTGGTGGTGGAGCCGCGCAGCAGTTTATGAACCAGTACGGTGATGAGTTCAAAGAAACGATGCAGTCTATCGCTCAAAGCCGTTATGGGCTGACTGAATCCCAAGCCGCTGTTTATGCCGAATCGTTTGACACAAACGAAGGTCGCATGAACCAGGCTGTTCAGAATCTGAAAATGGAGTATGCAGAACGTAACCCGGATGGCTCACCGATGATGCAAGGAGGTCAGCCTGTTCTTTCTCAGCAAAACGAAGAGTTTACGGACAAGCTGGTAAACGTATTGCAGAACTCGACGGAAGCTGGAGACCGTTCAGGTAGCTATTTGACTGCCGTCAGGGGGTACAACATAGCAAATCAAAGGTTCTAAAAGACCAACCAAATAATAAGGGGGCCAGCAGGCCCCCTTATTCGTCTCCAGCTCCAATATGGAAGCGCTGGTCAAAATCATAGGAATCTTGAAACCCACCAGTTTGTTTTTTTCTGCGCCGGGTAGGTGGTGCCTCTTTATATGCTGACCGCGCAACGCGGATAAAGCACGTTAGTCCAAACAGAGCCCCGACAACCAAAGCAACTTGCCACTGGAAGTAAGCGATCCCTCCCCAAAAGATAACAGCAGCCCAAAGGCTTTTGTGAACCAGAAATAGGAAACGAGCACCCCAAACGCCGAAGGGAGCCAGCGCCACACCAAGTCCCCAAGGTGTGTCAGCCATCATGGCTATTCCCAGAAGCACCATTCCCAGCAGAAGAATATTGACCACATGTTTCATATCAACCCCCTTACTCTTTACCTCCAGTTTACCACGGCATCAAAAAATGCAACTGTGAAAGTTTGACTATTTTTTGCTAAACAACCATTCCATTGGCAACTTCTTCGATTAGAATTTGCCCTCAAACTTTCACATGTGAAAGTTTGCCCTTACGGAACAAGGCGTTTATTGACAAAGCATTACATAGTTGAACATGTCAAACAAATCGCATACACTATGGAATAGGCCATTGCTAACGCTTTGGTCCCCATCTGCAACACCGCAGAGTTCTCTTTCTCAAATATCTCTTTCTGTAAACACCATCATCCTTGTGTGGTCGGGATGCGCCTTTGCCTTCCCTGCCCTCCTCAGCTCCTGCTGTATTCGCAATTTCAGCCCTCGCTGTATCCCTAAAATCACTTATACCTAAACGCTATTTAATATCACAAAATACCGCACTCCCCGTGCGCTATTTCCGCCATTCTTTTGGCGCACTTTCCATTACTATCGCAAAAATATCCGTATCCCATTGATTACTAAAAGTATTGTAACTTTGTTCCGTCGGTACAAAGTTAAGTGTATGTTTTTAAAGGTTTTTTATTGTTGATAGCATCATTATTTGGGCTTATAAAGGCGCAAAATGTGTCAGTTTGTGACAATAGAAGAACTCTAAAAGCGTTCATCGAATAACGCACTTTTTGTATGGCTAACAACGCAGTTTAAAGGGTGGCAAACAATGGATAAATGCCAATTGATAGACATCCCAAGCGACCCAGAGAAGAAACGTGAGTGGATCAAGTACAAACTCAAGATCCAGGGGCTTTCTCTGGCCGCATTGGGCAGAAAACACAAAACATCTCGGCAGGTGGTGTCTACGGCACTCTATAAGCCCAGTCCACGCTGGGAACATGAGATAGCTACAGCTTTGGGTGTGAAGCCGTCTGAGATTTGGCCGGAGCGGTACGACGAAGAACACGAAATACCCCTCAGACATAAGGAGGCAAGCTGATGAAGAACAAAGCCAAGGCGCTAGTTCTGTCTGCGGCTCTCCTTTCATCAACAGCGAATGCTATTGACCTGAGCGGAACCATCTTCGACAAAGCAGCGAAAGCATATAACCTCGACCCTCTTCTAGTGTATTCGGTCGCATTGGCCGAATCTGCATCAGGGAGAGGTAATGGCTCTATAAGTCCTTGGCCTTGGACGCTTCGCGTTCCTGGGCTTCCTTTCTATGCTAAGTCGGAAGATCAGGCAAAGGCTAAGCTCGCTGAGTTTCAGCAGCAGTACGGTCGTGCCATTGATGTCGGGTTTATGCAAGTGAGCATCCGGTGGAATGGTCATAGAGTTTCTTCTCCAGCAGATCTTCTCGACCCAGAGACCAACGTCATGGTTGGGGCAGAGGTGCTATCAGAAGCCATTCAGTCATCTCCAAATGACTTGGAGCTTGGCGTTGGCCGCTATCACGCCTGGGAAGACGAAATCCGAGCCAGAAACTATGGTAGCCGAGTCTTGGCTATCTATCGCAACCTTCGTGATTTGTGAGGGGGGCGGAATGTTGGAACTGGATATTATTGGTGCGTGGGATGCAAGAGCCGTCAACCTCGATCAAGAAGAAGCTGATAGAAACGTCTACGAGTTCGATCTGACATTGTGGAACCTGCTATCCACTCTGGCAAAAGAACGTCCAGATGATGCGGCCTCACAATTTTCTTTGGGCATGGACACCGTTCAAAAGCTGTCACTGGCAACACCTTCCCAATTGGAAGCTCTGGCCTCTGGCGTGTTGATCTCTTTCAAACTCGAAACAGCAGAGCAGAACATCATCACGCGACTCTCTGGCGACTACGACCCTGTAGTTTTTATCAACCATAGTGTTGATGAATTTGATGCTGCCTACTGGTTGCTATTTAACCGCGTCGCATCGAGAGACCCGGAGATGGCAAAGGAAGTTTTCGGGGTTTCGAGAGAGCTTGCGGAGCTGGTGGCTAAGGCAACAGACAGCCAGTTGCGCCACATGTCTGGAACAACGGTTACGCATTTTACGCTTCGTTTTGCTCCGAGCATCATTGAAGAAATTCTCGATGACAGCCGGGAAGAGTTAACACACCCGGTATTGAAAAAACTGCAACAGTCTCTACAGGGACGTGGGAGGTGGAGATGAACATTGGCAACTCTGGTACATTGGGTCGCTGGGTTACAGCTCGACACATGGCCCTTGCTGGGTACATCACAAAAATCATCATGATCGAGACTGGTCTGACCTACAAACAGGTCAGACGGCTTTACCAGGATCTGGAGAGGGACGGATATACTCTGGAACGAAAATCCAGAACTTTCCGGGGTGGTGCGACACTGATTCATAGTCACACATCCAAGATACAGGCCTCTCTTCTAATGCAGCTCTACTTCAACATTGGTGGAGAAGCCGTGTTGCGGTCTGTGAACATCAAAGCCTTGAACAAGGCATTTAGAATGTATCACGCAATCCGCAAAGAAGTGCCCGGAATGAAAGGTGCTCGGTGGGCTCCGTTTGATATTACTGATGCCTGGTGTCTTGCTTCGGAGCTGAGAAGTGGGGACGCAATGCTGGAGGTGTGCGACAACTGCAAGTGTACGTACTTCACCTCTGTTAATCAAAGAACCTGCGTTGAATGTCCGTTCTGCAAAGAACAAGGAAGGCATGGTGGTGGGGAGAAAGAGTGTGCTTGAGTAGACTATGACATTTCGGACCAGAAGATGAGCGCCCAAACTTTGCGGCGCTCATTTTTTTACTTCTTCTGTGGGATACGGTAGCGCTCCAGCTCGACAGCTCCCAACCCCTTGAAAGCATCCGGGCGACGTCCTTGCCCACTCCACGAAACTCCGTCTTTTGAATATTTAGCATTATCAGGTTCTGATCTGCTCGTGAACATTTCGTTGAGCAAGCCGATGTCCACACCGCAGGATTCCATGTCGCTCATTATTCGCTCAGCCTGAGCTCGCTTTTCTTTTTCTTCTTCTTCTCGCTTTTTGTACTCTTCCTCCAGTTCATTGAGAACGCCCTTCATTCTGTCAATGATCTCCCGAACTTCATCTAACGGGAGTCCTCGCAACAGGGTGCGAATGCGGCTTTTACGCTTTAACTCTGCGATTATTAACTCTCTACGTTCAGCCGCTGATAGCGTAGAGAACTCCTCGTGGTCTTTCATGTCATACGGAGCCCATCAGTTTTCCTTTAAGTGAATCACGTTGAGAGTTCAGTTTTGCGTCAGTCTGCACTGGCGAATTTTGATGCTGTGCAGGTTGACTCTCTGAACTCTGTTGCTCAAAAGACCCAATGTTGCCAGAAAATCGAAGAGAATAAAGACCCAATAGAGCAAGGGCGCGGAGCCGATCACTACGCGCCTTATGCTGCATCTGGGACAGTTCACGATAGAGCTCCGGAAAGGCTTGCTCCGATATGTTCAGATTAGATATTTTTCCATCCCATTTGCTACCAGCCACAACGACCTCCTATCTATCAGCCGCAGAACCAGAAGCCCCTGGCATTGGATGCCACGGATTCGTTGGGCAGTACGATCCTGCTCTTAGGGAAAAGCTCCTTGGCCGCATCTTGGTAAGCCTCGGCACCGCCGCCAGCCAGCAGAACTACGTCAGCATCCATCCCGTCCTCACGCATTGACTTCCGCATAGGGATCAAGGCGTTTTGAGCGACTTTGGTTGAGGCTTTCTTGAAGTAGTCTTTGATCGATACCTTTTCACCGTAGAGGAAGATTTCGGCCTTACCGGCACGAATAGCTTTCTCGATCTTTTCGATGCCAGGGGCACCGCCGTGGTCTTCCTGAATTAGCCGGTCCGTTTCCTGTAGCAACACCGACATCGCCTTGAGGCTGGTGCCAGATGAGTGATAGCGGACCTCTCCCTCTTCAAGAGCTACCCAGTCTACAGAAAAGAACCCAGGGTCAATTACAACGGTTTTTCCTCCCTGGATAATCTCCAGGAGGTCTTCATCTTTGGTTGAACTTACAACATCCATGTAAGCACCGGCAGGTTGAGGTACAACCACGACAGACTTAACCGCTACCGATCGTTTTGGCGTGATCTGGTGTTCACCCTCAAGCCGAGATTTCAACGCCTCTCTGCGCTCTACGTCCATGTACTGACTAACAGGCAGGCCAGTCACCAGCACATCGATCTCCTTCTGCTCGGACATCAGGAGTGCAGCGTAGAAAAGAGCCTTGTATGGATTGGTCGAAGGATAGTCGCCGTGAAGCTCACGCTCCCATCCTTGCAATCGGTCAGGCTCGACGCCTGCAACCCATTTCTCTCCATCAATCACAACCTGAATGCAGGTCCCTGCACCGCCAGTTAACTGTTGTGGCATCAGTTCCAATGGACCTGCCCCCACCGGCATGACGACTGTGCGAGCTTCCTCACCTTTATACCCCATTGCCATTTTCAGGTTGGAGTAACCAATATCCAAACCCAGAACAAATTGACTCATGAAATCCTCCAAAGATTGCTTTTAGATTGCTTTTCGATTGCTTGCCGCGTGTTGGATAGAGAATAAGGCTAAAAGCGGGGACAGATGGCCTGTGTAATTGCCCAAAAGGGGCATATAGGTTGCTTTTCGGTGGCTTTTTGATCGTTGAGTAAGGGAACCTATGGGAACGCTGCACGGATAGGCTCAGATAAACAGACCTTACCCTCGCATCGAGAACCGCTTGCCCTCCAGCATCGAGAGACGGTGGTAAAGAGGCATTTGGAATCTTTGATGCCATATCCAATATATCTGGAATCTTTAAATATAGATTCATATGTAAAGAGGCTGTGAAAGAATAAGAGCATCAAGATTCCAGATAGATAGAGGGAAATTTGACAAATTCCAAAGATGGGTTAGCCTAGTGACAGAACTAGATTCCAGTATTGGAATAATCAGCTTTAAATTCCAGATAGATAGTTATGTGGATAGGAATTGGATAGGAATTGGGAGGGTATTGAGGTGAGTCTACCAACAGAGCGATGGCTAGATCTGCTAGATCCGAAGCTCGAAGAAGAACGATCCGAGATAACAGAGGATCTGCTAGAGGCAGAGGGACGAGAGTTTGTTGCAGAGGTACGGAGCAAACTGGATCACGCCTTAGCGGTTCTTGCTGTCGAGGCGCAGCAGGAAGCGGACATGTACTGGAACGCGCACAAATCAGCGCGTGAAGAAGCGTCAGAGGACGAACAAGGGCGTGTCGGTACACGGGTTCGCATTCTAGGCGTATCACTCGTTGCAGAGTGGTATCGCAACAGATTTGTCGAACAAGTTCCCGGACAAAAGAAAAGGGTTCTATCGACACATATCAAGAAGGGTCGCGGTCATGCCTACAGCATGTCGCACTTCAAGAAAGAGCCTGTCTGGGCACAAGAGTTGATCCAGCAAGTTGAAACCAGGTATGCCGTGTTAAGACAACGCGCCACTGCCTTAGCAAAAATTCGCCGGGCGCTAAACGAGTACGAGCGCCAGCTAAACAAGACACATAGCGACGAGGTGTGACAACATGACAGCATCTGTAGCGGCCACTGAATTGGCGAAACTGGGGAAATGTGAAGCGATGATCAAGAAAGTCGCCAGCCATCCTCGCCCTGCCCTGTCAAAGCGCCCACAATCGCCACAGGGGACAGATAGCACCCTTCGGGGTGAGTTCGCTCATTTCCGATATGAAGCGGCAGCCCTGCGTTTTATGAGCGGCACTGCGGGGGCTAAGCGTCGCATCTACCAGCTAGTGTTTTCAGCGACGGTAGCAGCGGGAGCATTGACAATGCTGGCGGCATGGACCACCAGCTAGAAAGTATCGACGGAACAATCATGAGCAAGAGAACCAAAGACAAAGACCTGGAGAAACTCGACGTAATCAAAGACTCACCGCAAATGAGCCTGTTTGAGATCATTGAATCTCCGGCCAAGAAAGACGACTACTCCAACACCATCGAGATCTACGATGCGCTGCCGAAGTACATTTGGGACCAAAAGCGTGAGCATGAAGATTTATCCAACGCTGTAGTGACACGACAATGCACCATCAGAGGCCAGCATTTCACGGTGAAGGTGAAGCCAGCCATCATCGAGAAGGATGACGGAAGAACCGTGCTGATCTACGCGGGACAGCGAGAGGAAATCCTTGAGGATGCTCTACGCAAGCTCGCAGTGAACGGGAAAGGCCATATCATCGAGGGCAAGGCTGGAGTCATGTTCACTCTGTACGAACTCCAGAAAGAGCTCTCGAAGATGGGTCACGGGTACAACCTGAACGAAATCAAGGAAGCAATCCAGGTTTGTCGTGGCGCAACACTCGAATGTATCAGTGATGACGGTGAAGCCTTCATCAGCTCCAGCTTCTTCCCGATGGTGGGACTGACCACCAGAGGTGAGTTTCGCAAGAAAGGCGGGAACGCCAGGTGCTATGTGCAGTTCAACCCGCTGGTAAACGAATCGATCATGAATCTGTCGTTTCGTCAGTACAACTACAAAATCGGAATGCAAATCCGCTCCCCTCTTGCACGGTACATCTACAAGCGAATGAGCCACTACTGGACTCAAGCATCACCAGATTCGCCGTACACGCCATCGCTTATCAGCTTCCTGACCCAGAGCCCTCGTGAATTGAGCCCACGGATGCCGGAGAACGTCAGAGCCATGAAGCTCGCTCTGGAGGCCCTCATCAAACAAGAGGTCATAAGCGACTACGACGCGAACCAGATCAAGGATGGCCGCAGAGTCATCGACGTGCGGTACGTCATAAGGCCTCATGAGAACTTCGTGAAGCAGGTGATGGCGTCCAACAAGCGTAAGCAGCAGACAGAGCTACGGGCCATCAAGCACGGCATGATCGACCACGACATCATTGATGAACCCCAACGTAAGGGGAGATAGCCACCAGAATCTCCCACCCCCCAGGGAAAAGAAAGATAGGCGCGTCAGCGCCTTTTTTTATGCCAGAAGAAAGCGCACAAGGTACGCCCACCAGGCAGGACCGGAAACGGAATGCCTCCGCATATGGGGGAGCTGCACGGATAGAGCGAACGTGACCCCAGATGCAGCGTGGGCTGGGGCTCTATATATGGGATCGCTGCACGGTAGTCGCAAGCTGAGTCTCAGTATCGTGCAAGCGTAAGCCACGACGAAGGATAAGTGCCATGCTGCTCCAGTGGTTCCCGTAGAGTGGTTCCCGTAAGGTATTGATAGTTAAAGGGTGAGGATGTGGGGGACCTGCACGTTATGAGATTTGATATGTGGGTACGTTGCACGAAAGCAGGTCCTGAACCTCTCGATATATGGGAACTCTGCACGATTGACGAAGCAGAACAAAGATTGACAGATCAGGACAAACCTAAAAAAGCAGTCAAAATGACTCTAATAGTCCATAAAGTGATCACGCGCACACAAAAAGAGGCCAAAAGTTATCCACATTTCCTGTGCATAAACGGGGTTTTGGTATATGGGAACGCTGCACGATCATATGTGGGTACGCTGCACGGTGCAAAAAACGACCAAAATTGACATGTGGGTACGTTGCACGTTCAGAAAATTGTATATGGGGCGACTGCACGTATGACCTTAGACATGTGGGAATACTGCACGAACACCAGATCTGATATGTGGGAACGCTGCACGAAAGCTCTGTTTTGTAAGGATTTTGTGGAAAAAAGAGGGGTTCCGTGTGGATAACAGTGGATAAGATCCAAGGGTATGTGGGGACGTTGCACGGCAACCTATGGGAACGCTGCACGGCAACCTATGGGTTTGTTGCACGGAATAAATATGAAAACACCAGTAATATCAATGTGTTGAGTGGTGATTTAGAACGCCTAACCTGTCTTTAACCGTTTTTAATCCTTTATACAAAGATCTAAAGATCTTTATATTTATCCTTTTGATCACTGAACAAAAAATAATCAACACTGTTTTTTTAGAAAAAAGTCTCGTATGCAAGGCCGAACAGGACGAGTATCACCAACAAGATAAGCATCGACAGCACAAAGTAACCAGACTCGTACATCACAGCTTTGATCACAGAAACGACGCTGATCGATCTTCCAGAGATCCTCCCGATGATCCACTGAAACGCAACGAACGAACCAAGCCCACAGATCAGAACCACCGCTACGGAGACAAGTGCATGTTCCCTCAGGACAGACTCACTCAGGAAACCATACTGCATCCCCATCAATACAAGCCTGCCAATGCCAAAACCCAGGCCCAATGCAACAGCTCCACGAACCAGCACGACCTTCAACGACTGGAGCCATGTCAGCTCAAGATCCATCCCCTTACGGGAAGACCGACGCACCAGCACCGTAGATATGCCCAACCCCAAAAACACCAAAAAAACAAAATCCAACATTGCCACCTCTGCACAAATCAATCAGAACCACAGGCCTCTCGGCCAAATGCGCCACCAGGGAGAACCCACTTCTGCCCCTCCGGCACAAAAATCGGGAGCGTGTAATCTTCTCTGGATACCTGCTCCAATGCCTCAACATCACTAATCTGTATCGGCGCAACAGCAGAACCTAAATCTATTACGTCGATTTTTTTTCTTGATACCGTCACACCAAAGGTTTGTTCATACTGAGCAATTTTCCCAGCTCGTTCAGGCCAGTAGTGACGGATCGTGGACCAGATACGCTGTGAGTTGTAGATGCAGGTCATACACGACGACCGGCTCCAGCCAAGGCGATAAGGGACTGGGGCCAGGATGCGGTGACGCTCGATTACTTCCCATACCTCCTCCTCAGTCCAATGAAGAACGGGCCTCCAGGCATCAACTAACCGTGCAGTCTTCCCATATCTTCTGTCACAGGCATGAGCCTCAAGCTGGTTGTACTTGGATCTGTTTGCACTTTCCTCCCGGCGCTCACCAGTGATGAAAAGGATCTTCTTCCCCTTGAAGCGCTCCTGGTTATTAAGAGCTCTGCGGCCAACATCGATCTTCAAGGCTGATGAGCACCACCTTGTTTGGAGTGATGGCGATTGCTGAGGGAAACGAAGGCGCGTACCAGGCTTAGAGCGCTTATGGTCTCTAGGCAGCACCAGAAGCCCCTCAGGCGTCTCTACACGATGGGGGTGGCTATAGGCATTGTCTTTGAGCATTTCGCCCTCAAAGCCGCCCTCAAGCCACGAGAAGTACATTGGGATACCCAGTTCTTCCCCGAGCTGACGACAGTAATCACGCATGAAGGCCCAATCCATCAACGAACTGCCTTCCTGACCATCAACATCATGGTGCCAGAACTCCACCTTTGACTTATCAACACCCATGTCCACCAGCCGCAAGTACGCAGCAATCGAGTCTTTGCCTCCAGACAGGCAAACAATGATGTGATCGTACAAACTCAGGTCCACATCCGGAGCGGAGAAGTACGTTGTTCTATCGTCACAACGCTGACTGGAAGATATGCCGGTAAGAACCGACTCCAGTGATGGCAACACCACCTGGTCATCGAACAAATCTCCTTGGTTTTCTCGTCTCAACATAAGTCGCTCTTTTTTCTTTACTGGGTTGTTTTTATGATTTACAGTATTATAAAATGATACTGTGAAAAGTAAAGTTTTCAGAACGACTAATCACTCAGGAGAACTTGATAAGCACCAGAAAGCAATCTAAAGGTGGTTTTTCGGTGAGGTTAGTTCAGGGGCAACCTGCCGCTGCTGATTGGAAATCATCAAGAAGTGGCTTTTTGGTGGGGTTACGGTTTGAAGGGGTGAGTATGTGGGAACGTTGCACGGTTAAAGGGGGCCGCACATGAAAACGATAAAGCGGTTCATCGTATGGGTGAATTACGGTCTTGAGGGTTGGAGCATTTTCGGATCGAGCGATGACTGGGATGAAGCGGTATCCATCCGTTCGGAAGCGATAGACGAATGCAATATTGACGAGGAAGACATCATCTTGGCAGAAAACAAAAACGAGCTGGTGGTAAAACCTGCGGCCAAGCAAATGACGGAGTGGCACCGGGAACTGGAAGCCGTCCTTATGACCTTGGATGACTGCCAGATGGAATGTGACGGTATGACATGGGCAGTAAGCCACCTACTCAATGAAGCGGGTGTACCTCATGACTGCATGTATGGCTTTGTGCGAAACGAACAGACCAAGGACATCGTGACACCGCATTTCTGGGTTGTCCTGGATGATGGGTGGCTGGTGGATCTGAGGCTACGCATGTGGCTGGGCGATCACGACAACATTCCTCACGGGGTATTCCATCCCGATAACGAGCCAGGACTTTTCTACAAGGGAGACCCGGTTCAAAACCATAAAGGGATGAGACTGGGCAAAGCCGTCCTGGACATCATGACCGACGGAAAACTTTCACATGTGAAAGTTCCTGAACGACAAGACGGAGAGTAATAGCGTGGAATTTGATTACGACAAGTCAGTATCAAACGCACATCTTGAGGCCGCAGGCTGGGGTATGGATGCCTTTAACCACTCCAACCCATTTGAGAGTCATGTCATCTATGTGCGTGACTACCGCAACGATCACATCCGCCTGTTCACCATCAAGCAGGCTGACTTCGACACGATAAAGCTGCCGCTTCACCTTACCTCCGACATGCTGGCTTCGGTGATCGCTGAGTTCGTATCGAAGGCAGCAAAAGGGAAGTTGAATACGAAGGAGTCCGACACGCTGGCTCCTGCCTTGGTTGGCTATGCCAAATCAACAGAAACCTACCGGAGCTGGCGGAGAGTTTCTGGAGCAACAGAGCGATTGCATATGGTCATCAATATCTATGCGGGTTCTGAATTGCTGAGACCTTTCATCGCTCGGGCTCCTGAGACCGTCCTGACGACCCAAGAGCTACTGGTCTTCTCATCACAGGTTAAGAGCATGGATGTATCCAATCATCCAGAGTGGTTTAGGGGCCGGAGGTAGTCATGAAGCCAGTTCTCTGGATATTCGTCCTGATCATCGCCCCTTTCGTCATTGCGAAAGTGGACCAATGGCGCAAACGCGGCATTGGAGACACCTGGGCGTGGTGGAAATCAGAGAACATGCCTTATGAGCTGCGCTCGGCCACTCTGTTTTTGTCCGAACAGGACATATCAACCACACAGCCGGTGCCCATGCACGGCAGGGTTGATCAGGTGTACCAAACCAAGAATGGGGTTCTCATTCCCTTGGACACCAAGCTGCGCCAGGTAAACCACATCTATGAGTCGGACATTATCCAGCTCTCGGTTTACCGGGTAATTCTGTCACACAAGTACAAGGCACCCGTTGCCAAGTACGGCTATGTCCGAACCGTTGTTGAGACAGCGGACGGGGATAGAGTCCGTTACATCAAGACAAACCTTCTCAGCGAAAAAGAAGTGGTCAAGCTGTGGCACCGCTATCAATCCATCCGTTCTGGTCAGGTAAAAACCTCCTGTTCCTGTGGCGGAAAGTTTCACATGTGAAAGTTCTGGATTGAATCAGGGTTGCCCGAATTGGGCAGCTAGGCGGGGTTGCATTTTTGAAAAGTCCTGTACGCTGGTTGGTATAGGAGGTGAATAGTGGCCCAGCTTAAACATAACCGCTTCGTCATGTTGGGGTCCTTGGTAGCGACGGTCGTAGCTGCCGCCAATGGCTTGAGTTTTCTCACCCTTATGGCTGGTGGAATGACCCTTCTCCAGTTCATGGCTTGGAAGCAACAAGATGCTGTCCGGAGCCGGTTTAAAGCTGCGAAGGATGCGTTTGAAGCGTTGAACGTCATTGCGTTCGACAAGCACTGGGTAGGTTCAACCGCGACGGTCGCCAAAGTGTCGAACATGATCACTCCGCCCGAACGACTGGATAAGCCCTGGGCGGTGCAAGTTCTGGCCGTGACCAAAGGTGGGACGTGGTTCGCGGTGGATCTGCAAGTGACCGGCACTGACAAGGTTCAGATGCTTAGCCTCCACCAGCTTAGTGAAAAGGCGGCAAAGACCATGCTGGCCTTCGACCTCGAAGTGTATGAGAAATTTTTCGGAAAACCTGATGTTGCATGAGGACAATGTGATGGAAAAAGTCAAAAGCGTAGATGCCGTGGAGTTCACGGCAGCAGATAAGAAGGCGATGACCCATGCGGCATACGCCCAGTGTTTCTTCATTCTGGCCCAAGTGATGGCATTCCCTTCCCTGGGGGTGGCTGGCGCTATGGTTGCTGCTCTGTGCGGCATGATGCCGTGGTTGACCAAGTTCGCCAAAGAGGCTCCATCGAAAGCCTTTGGCATGGTGATGGCTTCACTCTGCCTTGCTCCTGTGTACGGGAAACTCTGTGAGCTGGTGGTCCACGCGATTCAGGGAGCTTGAGCTTATGGGGGTAGTACGAGTTCCCTACCTCTTGGCTGAGCTGAAAGAACGCGGATGTGCTGATGAATCTGCTCTGGCGCAGGTTATGCAGCCTGGATGCCGAATTGGAGAGGAAGACCTGCGGAAGTTGGCCGCAAATTTAGGGCTTGAAGTGTCCGAGCTGGCACCAGCGCCAGAGAACGCGGCCAACACCCGGTTCAAAGCAAAGCTGAGAGGAGGTTTGGCCTCCTTTCTTTTTGAGTACGACGGCTGTTTCCGACATGCAGAAGGCTCCAGCCATGCAGAAATGTTGGGTATCGAGCAAGAAGACGACATAGGTCTTCCGAGTCGAGCTGCTGACGCCATGCTCCTGGAGAAGACGCTTTACCAGGTAATCGCTCGGGCTAAGTACATGCTCGGCAAAATCGACAGCAAGTTTGTCAGGTCAGAACAAGCAATCGAGTTCCGTGAGCAACTTGCTCCTGGGATCTTCAAACCAGGTTACAGAGGTTTCCGATTCAAGGAGGCTGCCGCTGGTGATTTGCCTACTGTCATGATTGACGGTCGGAAGTTCAACTGCGTTGCCAGCATAGCCAGAGCACATGGACTTGATCCGGTAACGGTGCGTAGGCGCATTGCGGACACCGGGAAGGCCGCAGACAAACTCTCCAATGATGAGTGGAAGCTCATCCTCGCCAAGAAAAAAGGTAAAGGGAAACCCTTCACCTATCTGGACAGGACCTACAGCAACATTGCTCAGTTCTGTCGTGAGCATCAGCTCAACACCAACCTTGTTTACCAGAAAGTCAAAGACCGGGCTGATAGCGCTGATGAAGAGTTCTGGGGACTGATAATCGAAACATGCAAAAGGAAAAACTAATGGCAGAAAACAAAGAGATCCCCTGGGAGAAAGAACTCATTGAGAAGTACATGTTCACCCTGCATAAAGAGCAGGTGAAAGACCGGCGCTGGCGGACCATGTTGCGTGTGCTTCGCGCATCTGGTTTCGTGCTTCTCATGATCGGCTTCATCATTTTGGCATCTAATCCGGGTGGGATGCCGTGGCAAAGCGCCAAGGCAGGAGCCCCTCACACCGCGTATATCAACATCCGTGGTGAAATTGCTGCTGGCACTCTGGCCGATGCTGATCACCTTATCCCGTCCATCCAAGCTGCATTCGACAACCCGAACTCACAAGCTATCGTGCTTCGCATAAACAGCCCTGGCGGTAGCCCGGTTCAAGCAGGACGGATTTATGACGAAGTGAAGGCGCAGCGAGCCCTTCATCCGGAGAAAAAGGTCTACGCCATCATTGATGACATCGGTGCCTCTGGCGGTTACTACATCGCCTCTGCTGCGGATGAAATCTATGCTGACCGCGCCAGCCTTGTCGGTTCTATCGGCGTCATCAGCTCGGGGTTTGGATTCACCGGCTTGATGGACAAGCTCGGCATCGAGCGCCGGGCTATCACTTCCGGAGAGCACAAAGCGCTTCTCGACCCATTCTCCCCTCTTACCTCTGACATGAAGAAATTCTGGGAGGGCGTTCTATCGAAAACCCACCAGCAGTTCATCGAACGAGTGAAGGCTGGGCGGGGTGATCGACTGAAAGACGACCCAGAGGTGTTTTCTGGATTGCTCTGGAACGGGGAGCAGGCCAAAGACATTGGGCTGATTGATGGCCTGGGTAGTTTGAACTCCGTGGCGCGAGACGTCATCCACCAGAGCAACTTGGTGGACTACACACCAACCGAAGACATCATCCGGCGACTGACCCAACGAGCGAAGCTCGAAGCCAGTTCCTTCGTGCAAGAACTCAGCGCTGTGAAAGTTTACTGATAGGAGCAGTTTGATATGACAGAACAAAGTACCAAATCACTACGTCTCGGGGTTGTTGCCGCCATTCTTTTGGGGCTCGTAGGAACCGGGTTCGGGATCTACCAGTTCGTGAAAGAGAAGGATCTGGCGCAAGAGATCGCCAACGTGAAGTCTACGGTCAACCAGGTGAAGGATGCCGAAGGCGTCACCTTCAAAAGCAAGGCAGAGTTTGAAGCTGCTGTGGCCGAAAGCATCAACAAGTTTGTCGCGCAGAAACAACAAGCCGACATCGATCAGAAGTATGCCCAGTTCGAGGCAGCACCTGAGAAGGTCGAAGAAGGCAAACACATCTACGGGGACCTTGGTGCTCGGTTCACGCTGGTGGAGTTCTCCGATATGGAGTGCCCATTCTGCAAGCGATTCCACGACACACCCAAACAAATTGTGGATGCCAGCAAAGGCAATGTGAATTGGCAGTGGAAGCACATGCCTCTCGATTTCCATAACCCGGCAGCTCACAAGGAAGCTCTGGCCGCTGAATGTATTGCTGAGCAGAAGGGCAACCGTGGCTTCTGGGTCTTCGTTAACGACATTTTCCACCATACCCAGGGGAATGGTGGCGGTGTTGCTGACCTGGCCTCTGTTGTCACTGGTGTTGGTGCTGATCTGGATGCGTTCCGGGAGTGCCTCGGCTCAGGAAAGTACGAAGACAAGGTTGAAGCTGACATCCAGAAAGCCAAGAGCTATGGCGTCAACGGGACACCAGCCACTTTTGTAGTGGACAACCATACCGGCAAGAGCCAGCTTCTCGGCGGCGCTCAACCGGCGCAAGCCATCATGGCCGTGATGCGAAAAATGATGATTGAGTCGCAACAAGACGACTCCGCGAACCAATAAAAACTTTCACATGTGAAAGTGGAGTGAGAACTGATGATCAAGATTACAACTAAATTGGGATGCCTTCTGGCGGGGCTGCTTGTCCTGTCGGCTTGCTCAAGCGTCCCTCAGCCAAACAACGAATACGCGAAGGCCTTGGATGATACCAAACAGGTATGCGCTGCCTGTGCCCTGGTTGGTAATGACCTGCTGGTTGCCCTCAACAAGTCATGCGACACCCCAATGACCCCCGAGACTCTTACAAGCGTCATGAACAGTAACCCGATGTTTGCCGCCATGATGGCAATTAACTCCATAGGTGGAACCGACTTCTATCAGGTTTACCGTGATGCGGCCATAGACACCCTGCGGTGCAATGAAATGGACAGTTGGCCTGATCGGACCAAGGTGCGTTTCCAGCAGCCCGACATGCAAAAGGCGCTGGCCTTGAGGGTTTCTGCCAGACAGCAGAAGGCAAATTAACTTTCACATGTGAAAGTCAGGCTCTCCGGGGCCTGATTTCACTATGAGGTGAATCTATGGAGTTACAAGAAGCAAAAGAGGCTCTCGATAGCCTTCATCCACACAAGGCCTCAGCGCCTTTGAGGCTTGTCATCCACCAGCCAGGTGGGATTGGTGGAACCCCTACAGTGGGGGTGAAAGCTATTCACGCAGGCTTTGACTGGGACAGCAACACCATCCTGATCTATCCGGAAGAGCAGCTCACCCGGTTGACGCCGGATGAGGTCGCCGCCATCACGAAGTCAGTATCGAAAGGACAGTCCTGGCATTCATATCAGCAGTTCAAGAAGTATCGGGAGCAGTTGGCCGAAGCCACGGAAGAAATTAATAGGCTCAGGGCTGAGCTGGGCAGGTATCAGAATAACGGGAGGGGGTAATGCTAAAACGCGGAATTATCAATCTCGCTGCTAGTTACATCATTGTTGATGCCCTACTCCGGAATGCAGCAATTTGGATCTTTGGCTTGTCCTTCTCCGTTGGTGGCACTTACGTCACTGGCGAGGCCAGTACATGGGTCGTTTACCTAGCCACTTCTGGTGCCATGACACTCTGTTCTGTCGTAACAGCCTACCTGCTCGTGACCTATCACCGCTGGGGGCTGATGACGGCCAGGGTCTGGTTGCTATTGAGTGCCTGCCTAAACGGCTATGCCGTCTATTTGAGTAGCCACAACATCCAGTTGGTGGTGGCACTGCTTTCCAGCCTGTTTATTGCTTTGTGGATGCTCAAGACCCTTGAGCAACCAGCAGTGAAGGGGACGTACAAGGTAATCGCTGATCTTCACCGTCAGCTATGGGGAATGTTGAAGGGGCAAACACAATGACGACGAATACTCAAAACGCGAACGCCAACCAGGTTCGGTCTTTACGCGACATGCTTGTCCCCGCCCTGTTGTTCTATGTGGTGATGACGGCCATGTTTGTGGGTCTTGACGCATTCATGGATAAACCCACCAGCATGAACCTGCCATTTATGCCGTTCCTTGTCTCGATGGTGAGTTTTACCAGTGACGCACGTCGAGCGTGGGACTGGCGAAACGGGACCAAGGTTGTAGCTGTATTGACTGCGGTAGCCATGCTGTTGGCATTCATCTATCAGCTCGCGGTCGGAGAGATGAATCTCTTAGGGGTTGGTATATACCCGGCCACAGCCATCCTTCTGTTGGCAATCTCCTGGGTGATTCGCGCTATCGGAAAGACAGCACCTTTCCAGTTCCTGGGGAGACACCTGGCGCGGTTTGGTGCATCGAAGTGGGTCCAGCGTACCGCCGCAGTCATTGTGCTCGCGGGAGGCCTTGCCATCACTATCTATGCCTACTGGCTTAACCACGGGAGCTGATGATGATCATTGCAACGAAGAACGGCTTTCTGGTGGCCGCAGAACTAATCAGGGAAGAGGCCGGGTACTGGCTACTACAGCCTCGTGACCAAAAGACGCCGGTCAGGGTGAATAAGCAGGATAACAATAAACGCGCTTTCACGCATATGGGAGACGCCCTTCGCTGGGCCGGTGATCCTGAGCTTGCAAAGCAATTCGATGCCGAGGGGGAAGAACATGCAAATTCGTGACTACATGACAAAGTTGTTTGACGCATTTGGTGATGTGGAGGAAGTCACCCGAGAAATGCTTCTGGAGCAGGCGGAGCTCATTCATACGATCAGCGATAAGTGTCAGAGCACAGGCCTGTTTCTGGATAGTCAGGTTCGTTTCAACCAGTTCGTTCAAGAGATTGAGGCTGACGACAAGGTAGAGGATCGGTTGCTTCATGCTTGGTGCTGGGTAATGGACCGAATAGTGAAGGCTCCAACATCCTTTCACATGGATGGGGCTGTGATTTTGACAATGCCTCTGGTCGCCAGATACCTGCCACCGGTTGAACAGGAGCCGGAAACCATCGTGGTGAATCTCGATGAGGACTACAAGGCTCCTGTAGGCAACCAAACGCTCTGCGAGCTCGTTATGGAACGGAGGCATTGGCCGCAAGGTGCAACCTGTGCGACCCAAGAAGCGGACGGGGGAGTCCTCTACTGGGACGCCCCGGTTGATGTGGTAGAGGAAGGCAGAAAGGTCGCCGGTAAGCACGGCATGATGGCCGAGATCGGATTGAAACATCAGGTTGATGCCTGGTATGCAGATATGGACGAAACACGGCTCGCAACCGATTGGAACACCGCCGTCATTACGCCTCACTGCTTGCTGCTTTCCTATCTGGATGTGCTTCAAAAGAACAAAGTTCCCTTTGATGAAGGTGTGCAGCTCGCTGCCGAATGGGTGAAGCAACTTGGCGGGGAATTTCGTGAAGACACTGAGGAAGCGCCGGAAGCTGAGGCTTCAGTGCTTTCCCTGGGGAGAGCCACGGCTCATTGCTTTAAACCCTATCCGGACACAAAAAATTTCTATTACGAGGCCTAAGCCTCACCCAAACAGGAGGATCAACATGCGATACCAGGTATTTAAAACGAAGGAAGGGGGCCAGCCGGTGTTTACGGCACCGTGGTACTGGTTGGCCTCTGCCATTGCTCACTGGTCATCTCTTAACTGGGATGCCTGTCGAATCGTAGACAGCAAGGTGGATGAAACAAGGCTCTGTTGGGCCAAGGCTCTACCGGCTGGGAAAAAAAAGTAATTTGGATGGAGTGATTATGAGGTTAGGTTTTGTGAAAAATACGGGGGTTTCAGCGTTCCTGGTAGCCATGCTGGTGGTGGCCCCTCAGGTATGGGCAGAAACCTTTACTGCGAAGGTTGTGGGGGTGTCTGACGGTGATACGGTCAAGGTCCTGACTGAACAAAGCTGTGACTCCGGGAAAGATTGCCGGAGCGGCAAAATCCAGTACCGGGTAAGGCTGGCGGAAATCGACACCCCAGAGAAGAAACAACCCTACGGCTCAAAGGCGAAACAGGCGTTGTCCGATCTGGTGTTTGGTCGAATGATTAAAGTCGAGCAAATCGACAAAGACCGTTATGGCCGTCTGGTCGCCAACCTTTATGTCGATGGCAAATGGGTCAATGCCGAAATGGTCCGTTCTGGGAGTGCGTGGGTGTACCGGCAGTACGCCAAAACACCGGAGCTGTTCAAGCTGGAGGCCGAAGCCAAAGCCGATAAGCGAGGTCTCTGGGCATTACCGGAATCGGAGAGAACTCCCCCTTGGGAGTGGCGAAGAAAGCACTAACCACACCCCAGAGTATGCAGGTGTAAACAGTAACCAAGAAAACAAACAGGAATAACGATGAACAAAAGTGAACTGATTATGAAAGTGGCCGAAGACGCTGACATTAGCAAAGCAAAGGCCGAAGCTGCGGTAAATGCGCTGATCAACTCAGTGACAGAGGAGCTTAAAGCGGGTGGGACAGTAGCGCTCACTGGGTTTGGTACTTTCCACGTTAAGGAACGCGCAGCGCGAACCGGGCGGAATCCCCAGACTGGAGAGAACATCCAGATCGCGGCGGCCAACATTCCTGGGTTCAAAGCTGGTAAGGGGTTGAAAGACTCCGTGAACTAGATCTTAATCATGTGACACATGAATAAGGTTTACATAAGGCTCCTTCGTGGGAGCCTTATTCATATCAGACATGAATAAGGGGAAGGGATGAGATTGTCGTCAACTCAAAAAGACGTTTTGTTCATTCTATACGCAATTGAGGCCGGTGGAAAAGCCGAGCCTGTACCAGGTGTAAAAATACTGGAGATGATCAATTCAGCTCGCCAGAGCGGTATTCATGGAACGAACTTCCGAACGTCATGCCACACGCTGGTGGAGAACGGCCTGTTGAACAAGTACCGGAATGCTTCTCTAAAGCTGGCCTTTAGGCTGACCGACGATGGCAGGGAACGTGCAGGAGAGATATACCGAAAACGGCTGGAAGAAGAGCAAGAGAAGTAATACGCCCCATAACGGGGCGTATCGAGTTAAACGGCAAAGCCGTAGTGGGTGCCGTCCGGAAGTTCAACATCGAGGCGTAGCTTGCCACCGGAGGCCTCAACGTACCGCTTAATGGACGACAGCTTGAGATCTCGTCCAGGTTTTTCCATCTCGGAGACTGTCGGCTGTCTCACACCCAGAGATGCAGCAATTTCCCCCTGGGTAAGGTTCATGCGATCACGAAGCTCTGCCAAGTGGATGTTCAGTAACATCTCAGTGGCCGCTTTCTGTGCTTTGGCAACAACCTCAGGCTTTTCTGTTGCCAGCATTTGGTCAAGAGTTCTTGCCATAACGTCACTCCTTCTTCAATTTATCCAAGTGCGCCGCAAACTCACGGTCTGCAATTGGGATCATTACTTCATAAAACCTTTTCTCGTCCCCGGTCTTGTTACCGGCGCAGAGAAGAATCCCCTTACGCTTTGGATCGAACGCAAAGAACGCTCTGATAGGATCTCCTTTGCTTTGGACCCGAAGCTCTTTCATGTTGCTGTAGGATGAACCGTTAACAGTATCCGCGTATGGCCTCGACAGCATGGGGCCTCTATCTCGCAGCACCATCATCGAAGCCAGCACGTTTGCTCTATCGGTATCATCCAGAGCATCGAACCACTCATCAAAGGTGTCGGTTGTCTCGATGACCCACATGATTTCTCCTTACTTAATATAGGTGCAATCCTATATAGATTCAAACCTATAATCAAGAAAAATCGGCGGCGATGGGGGCCGAAATGTCAGTAAGTAGTCATGTGACTAAAATAGGGGGTAGAATAAGCCTCGATATAGTCATGTGACTAAAAGGTGTCCTGAATGAACAACCTACCCCTACTGCTCGATGCAAGAGAAGCCATTGACTACTACCACCAGCATCCAGGCATGACTGATGCAGAAAAGGCCTATGTGGTCGCGTTCCTAAGCGGAGAGGGGCGTTCAAACAGTCAGATCAGAGAGGATCTGGGTATTGAGAAGGTCTATACGGTTACACACCTGAAACGCGCCGGTACGCTATCGGAGGAAGAGCTAACACTCTGGCTCAGAAATCCACGCAAGATCACCCTGGGGCATGTGAGGGCCGTGGCTAAGTTACCTTTCAGCAAGAGAGAAAAGCTCCTGAGGGATCTCCTGCATACCAGGACACCGGTTCATAAATTTGAGGCGATAGCGAAGGGCAAAGAAGTGGACAGGGATGCAGACATTAAGCGCCTGGAGACCCTGATGAGCGATGCTACGGGTAGGCCTATCAAAGTTCGCTATAACCCCGCGAAGCGCTCCGGGGAACTGACGCTGGGATTCTTCACGCTCGATGACCTGGATGACGTGTGCAAGGCTTTGGGGTTTGATCCAAGCGAGCAGATGTAAACCAGAAAACTTTCACATGTGAAAGTCTTGCAAGGTGTCTTTTTATTGTTTACAGTATCATAAAATGAATCTGTAAAGGTGCGCGATGAATGTGCTTCCAACGAAAAGCTGGCCTTGGGCGTTATAACTCAACCAGACCTGAGTGGCTGGCGGCGTACCGAAACGCAAGATGTATGAGAAGCTCAGGTAAAGAACCTGATGCTTCTCTTTCCGGGATAGCTTGGAAGGCGCAACTCATTGTTGCCCATGAAAGAGGCAGAATTGACAGCCTGGCTGTCCCTTTGGATGCCAGATTGATAGCAAAGAACCTCATCGACGAGATCCTTGCTGAGGAGAACTGATGGACGAAAAAATTACCTACGAAGAAATGCTTGAACAACTCGACCAGAAAGGCATCCGCGTCACCAACGGGGCGAGACGGCTTTATGTCGCGTTGAACAACGGAGTCAAAGCTGAGGTGCTGGGTAACTGCGGTCCCGCCACAATCAGCTTGGTTGACGGGATGATTGTTGTGGAAGAGCAGACTCTCCACTAAGGGCAGCAGCATGGGCAAAAAAGTACACATCATTTGTGGAAAGTGCGGCAGTGACGAGATGAACTTTGTCATCAATGAACACTGTCCAGACGATCCCCAGAATGTTGCCAGTATGTCCTGCTCAAATTGTTGCGAACTGACAGGCATAGCCGAGTGGTCGGAATTTAATGGACGTGAGCTGAAAGGTGAAGCCGTCGCCCTATCAACACCGGCAAACGTGAATGCTCTTCTAGGATTGCTTCGCCAGGCGATGGACAGCGTTGAGTATCGCCTCTATGGCGGGGACATGTCATTGAGCGGTAATGATGCTGCCGAACTCATAGACCTCCAGGAGCGAGCTGAGAAGGTCTTGTCTGTTCTTCGGAGTGATCAGCATGAGTGATTTATACGAACCGCTTGAGTTTGTGTTCTGCGGCTTTAGGAAAGGGGACGCTGGGCTATTTATCTCGGTAGCCACTTTGCGCGATGGTGTTTTAGGCCGTGAGATGTATTTCTCAAAGGGAAAAAGCAAAAGGCGCTGGGTTGTCGGTGGCATTTACTCAGGGGCCTCGTTTTCGGACAACGGAGCAAAAGGTCTGGATGATGCTCATTACGTTAAAGCATGGGAAGTGCAAGGCGACAAGATAGAGTGGCAAGCAAAAAGCGAGCAAGCCGAAGCCTTGGCGCGAAGCGAGAAACTTGAAGCCGACGATAGGAAGCGCAATGAACTCGAAGAGCTGATGCTACCCATCAGGAAGCAATATGGGGCATTAACAAAGCGACGTGATAGGGCAGGGGCCGCAGCTCTTGAAGAAGCTGTCCTGAGAGCGCTGAGAGCGCCCATCAGGAAGGCTGAGGAGAAATAACCGTGGAGCCAGTCTTAGCTAAAGCATTCGCCGGTTTTAAAGTCGTAGCTGTAAGTGCCCATCAGATTGGCTTTTCGGCTTTTCTTGCCATTGGTGTTTGCTGGCGCTTTAGGGGTCGCAAGTACGCCATAGAACAGGATACCAACAAGTGCCGCTTGCCACGCGAAAACAGCAACCAGAATCCAAAAAGCAGCAGCCAGAACCGGCAGTTTGTGCAGAAGGTTGAGCACCGACTTGGCCCAAATCACTGCCGGGATAGCCAGCACTGCGTAACCCCAGTTGGTGGCCTCAAGCATAGCCAGGCCAAGAATAACAACAGCCATCAGCGCGATATTCAGTACATGTTTCATGGTCATCTCTCCTTTTCAACTTACACTTTTATCCTATCACAGCATTAAAAAATGCAACTGTGAAAGGGCATTTTTCATTCAAAAAGAGGTGACACTTTGAGTGCAATTATCAGCAAGTGCGGCATGTACAGATACCGTCTGGAAAGGGATGTGCAACCCGAAGGCCTTGTGTTCGGTTATTTTGGTGTAAACGGCTCTACGGCCACGGCCACCGAGGACGATCACACGGTCAGAAAGTGGATAGGGTTTACCAAGGTCAACGGAGGGAGGCGATTCATAGTCGGTAATGCTTTTGCTTTTCGGGCGACCGACGTTCGAGAGCTGGCTACGGCGGTTGATCCTGTCGGGCCTGAAAATGAAATCCACTTGGAAAGGATTATTCGGGATGCTGATGTCTTGGTGCCCTGCTGGGGGAGCCGAACTAAGCTGCCTAAGTCTTTGCATGTTCATTTGGACAGGCTTTTAGAGCAGCTCGTTGCATCTGGGAAGCCGGTATTGGCATTTGGCGTGACTGGTTCGGGGGACCCGAAGCACCCACTAATGCTTGGATATTCGACAAAACTTGTGCCCTGGGGAGGAAAATAATTATGTCGATGCTTGAAGCACGTTACTTCGTGGCAAAGATAAGCGATGCACAGGCCGTGCTCTGCGATGAGGAGCTGGCGACACTGGAAAGGCTGATCCGGAAGGTTGATGATGGCCGCAGAGCAAATGGCAAGAGCTCGCTTACTTGCGTTGTTGTCGAAGAAGATTGGCCGAACTGGCAGCAAACGGTTGACTCTGTACTTTCACTTGCTGACGGGAAAGACAACGATTGGACCAATGCCACACCAGAACAAATCAAGGCCTTTTGGGTCGATGACTCAGTTTGGAAAACTCTGGATGGCCGGGATAAATGGATTGAAGATCTCGACCTGCTGGTGGACGGTTCCCCGGTGGCTTCTGAGTGGGAACCTTTTGGCTTGGAATCAGGGCAGTCTGTCGTCATACGAGGCGGATGGATAGAAGGGAATGCCTTGAGTGATGATGGCGTACCGCTAGTGCAGGCATTCGTCGCTTGGAAACAGGGCCAAGACAACCACTAAAGGAAAATTACTTCGGAAGGGCGGCTATGGCCGCTTTCTTTTTAATATTTACAGCATCACATAATGATACTATGATGTTGTTAATTTACTTGGGGAGGCGCTTATGCTCACTGCTAAATGTATAGGGTGCGGATGCACCGATGATCACGCTTGTGTTGAAAACGGTCAACCGTGTCACTGGCTTCGCGTGAATAGAGTGGAAGGTATCGGGGTCTGCTCTTCGTGCCCGGATGCTCTCAATCAATTCGCATCGACCAGCCAGGAACAAGCAACTGGACAGGATGACTACCGGAACAGTCCAGAATGGAAGGATTTTTCATCACGCATTGGTAATGCACTATGCGGGGGCCGGAGCAAAGCAAAGTAAGGTAAAAACGGCTATGCCGTTTTTTATTTGTCTATTACGGCATCACATTATAAGCCTGTAAATGCTGAATCTGTAATTGCCCAAAATGGGCGTGAGCAGGGGCGGGGTGTGAGGTCGTTCTAAGGCAAAATACTTTGTACTGGCAGAACAAAGAAAGAATGAACTTTCACATGTGAAAGTTTTTGGGGTACGGGATGGAACAAGCAATTCAAAGTTACTTGGCTGACGACCGGCAATATCAAGACAGGATTACCGCAGCTCTCAGCCAGGTTGAAGAGAAAGGTGCAGAGTACGAAGCTCTTTGCCAACAGCGTGCTCAGTTGGGGATCTGGCAAAAAATTATAACGTTCTGGCAGTTTCGTCGAGACATCGCCGTTATACGTTCAGCACTAAAAGGCCATAACAGCGATTTGCGGTATTTGCGCCGTGGGAGAGACCAGCTCAAAGAGGGATTGGTTTCTCGGGCCGTGAAGCAAGCGATTGACGGTAGCCAGATTCTGGAACGAATCACCCAAGCTCAAGATAGGCTTGACGCCGCATCTCGACTCCACGAGAGCAACAAGCGACTGGTGGACATGGGGCAAAAAGCCTTACGTGAAATCAGTGAGGCCTCTTCCAGTGTTTCATCAGCACAAACAATGGAGGTTCTCGACCTTGTGACTGACAACAAGGGCATTTCCGTCATGTCGTCGATGTCAAACTCCTCGGCCAGCAGTGAAATAGACGATGCGAAGAGAGCTGTGAAAGCCTTCGCAAATGCGCTGGGGGATCATCGTGACATTGTGGGCTCACTGCACCACTCAATGGCAACTGAGTTTATCGATCTGGGTATGGACTTTGCCGGTTTGAATGATGGTTTCGACTTTGGGAGCGTCTTCTCGCTGTTCAGCTTGTCGTCTGCCAGTTCCTCTCTGGACAAAGTAGAGTCTCGCGTTGAATCTCTGATGCCAGATCTAAGACGAGCCGCCTCCAATTCGGCAGCAGAGTATGCCCGTGTTAACGAAGAGTTCTTTGGCCTGAAACAACAGGCCTGTTGCCAAGTGCATGAGTTGCTGGTGACAAATGGTATAGACGTGTCAGTCAAGCGCGTTGAGTCCGCCGTGAACAGCTACAGAGTTGGAAGGTGATATTTACAGCATCATAAAATGAACTTATGATGTGAGGTGATCAACAAGTCGAAATTTATTTAAAGGATAAGCGATGAGCGATATTACACAGCAAATGGACAAACTTGAGATTCCAATCAAGTTGTCCTTTCCAGTCATCAACGTTAGCACTTTTGAGCTGGGCCGCGCAGAGAGCGTTTTCTCTGACATTGCAAAGAAAGTCGGCAAGCACTTTATTGTAATGCCATTCAAGAAGCTGCCTGATCCAGGCACGATGAAGGCAATGGTGGACGAGTCCAAGAAGTCCTCCAAAAACGGAGTTGTCGTGTTCGACACTTTCTTTTTCGACCGCCAACGTGCAAACCCGGAAACACTCCCAGCCCTCAAGTCATCACTGACCTATCTGGAGAATGAGGGGATCAACTACATCATCGCTGGCAAAGACGTCTTCAATGAAGAGTTCGTTTATCACATCGATCTCCCGGCTATGAGCAATCAGGAAATCCTGAAACTGCTCCAGACCTGTGAAGATAACGTGAAAGATGGTGGAGTCTTCGAGAGCAACGAACGTGCTGTCATCGCAAACCACGCCTTGGGCTTGTCACACACCCAGATGAAGAACGTCTTCACCTACTCCGCTTACTTGAAATTCAAGGGTGAAGAATACCTGGGCGAGATCCGAAAAGAAAAAGCTCACATCTTGCGTGATGTCGGCCTCGATGTGCTTGAGGCCATTGATATTGGGAATGTCGGTGGTCTCGAAAACCTCAAGGAGTTCCTCCAGATACGTAAAGCCGGTTGGGACAAAGACCTTCCGGTAAAAGGTGTCCTTCTGGCCGGTGTACCTGGTGGTGGTAAATCGCTGACGGCAAAAGCCGCTGCCGGTGTACTTGGCACTACCTTGGTTCGCCTGGATATGGGCCGTTTCTATAGCAAGTATCTCGGTGAAACCGAGCGCCAGTTCAATCGTGCATTGCAGACCATTGAGCAGATCGCACCCGTTGTTGTGTTGATTGACGAGATGGAGAAGTTTTTTGGTAATGCCGATGGCGAACACGAAGTATCCAAGCGCCTGCTGGGCTCTTTCCTCTACTGGCTTCAAGAGCGCAAGAAGAAGATCTTCATTGTGGCGACGGCCAACCGGGTTCAGTCGCTGCCTCCTGAATTGATGCGAGCTGGCCGCTGGGACCGAGCATTCTTCATTGATCTGCCAAGTGTGGCTGAGCGCCAGAAGATTTTTGAGATCCACCTCGCCAAGCAGAAGGCCAACATCGCCGCGTTCGATATGCCTACGCTACTTCGTACCACCGAGGGATACACCGGGGCAGAGATTGAACAGGCCGTCATTGACGCGATGTATCTGGCGAACGCTCAGGACAAAGAGCTCAACAATGAAGCGCTGGTGGATGCGGTCACTCGCATTACCCCGACCAGTGAAACTCGCCGGGAAGACATCAACCAGATTCGCAGTTTGCGGGATCAAGGCTTCTATCCGGCCAATAACTTCGATGTTCAAGAGCAGAATGGCTCTGGACGCAAACTTGCCATCGAGGACTAAGCGATGGAGTGGATTTTTTGGACTGCTCTTGCTGTGTCATTGATATTCCACTCAGAAGTCAGCGACTTAATCAATGCTCTAGCTGAGTGGGCTAGGGAGCGAGCTGGTGCGGCCAGGAGAGAGCATCAAAACGGCAGAGAGGAGAATTGACCGTTATGTACAAACAAGACATTGAGAAGGGGATTGAGCTGCTCAAGCTGTGCAGCAAACTCCAGTCAGAAAAAGATGGAGTGGATAGACCAGAGCCTCTGGTTATCGACAAGAGTAAGGTGCTGGACCAGTTCGCCCGAGACGTTTCCACATCGATCACCTACATGAGTTCGTTGTTCAAGCTCATCCCCATGATGGAAAACCTTACCGAGCTTGGCCGAAAGCTGGAGAAAGAAGGAAAGATCGAAGTTTCTCTCGGGCAAGACTATTCCATTGCCGCGCTTAACTTTGTTATGTCGGAACACGGCATGACACCCGAAACAACTCAGGAGTGATGAGATGAGCCATATCGTAAAAGGCAAGGTGCAGGTCGCCTACAAAGACAAAGAGCTGCTGTTGAAGGCTCTGGAGGGAGTTGGCGTTGTTGTTGAAAACGAAAAGCTGTACCGCGTGGGCGCTGGCTACACCTTCGAGAAATACCCGATTGTTCTGATCGACCAGAACAACAAGGAGCACCGGATTGGCTACAAGGAAAAAAACGGTGTTTGGGAGCAGTACCAGGAAAACTACGGCTCTTATGGCCGCTGGACGCAGCAGGCAAGCAGCAAG
Source organism: Citrobacter freundii complex sp. CFNIH4 (assembly GCF_002934505.1). NCBI lineage: Bacteria > Pseudomonadati > Pseudomonadota > Gammaproteobacteria > Enterobacterales > Enterobacteriaceae > Citrobacter > Citrobacter freundii complex sp. CFNIH4. The sequence goes on along the minus strand of NZ_CP026233.1, from coordinate 65,899 downwards.
GTGCAGGATCGCTACATTGCCTTCCACTACGAGCAGCAGTTGAAAGAGGAAGGTTTCAGCGTGACGGTGAAGCAGCATCACGATGGCACTTTGGAACTGGAAGCTGAGGAAGCTGTTTGGTAATAGCGCCAAGGCAATCAGATTAGTTGAACTTAACGACGAGGTGACAAAGTGAAAAAGGTAAACATCAAGATCAAGGGCGGCAAGATTGCTGCCGATTTCACGGGGTTTCAGGGTAAGACCTGTGAAGCGCTGGAACAGCGTATTCGCCCGGAAGAGCTCGAAGTCGAAGAAAAAGAGCTGAAACCCGAGTACCACTTCAATGCTGGTCAAACCCAGCACGAAACGGAACAGAACGAATGGTGATGAGAAGGACAGGGCGCGTCCCCCTTCTTTTGCTGGTTGGTCTCATGGTCGCAGCTCCTGCGGCCTTTGCCAGTGACTTTGTGACTGGCGTTATGGTGGGGCAAATGCTCTCAGATGACTCAGGCAGCAAGAAGATAGAGGACACTGGCCCGGAGAGCAAAACGGTCATTGATTACCATGACGGTCAGCCAGTTGTGACCAAAGTGGAGGCCTTCAAAAGCAATAAATGGCGCAAACTGGATGGCCCTCAGGGCGGCTATTTTGTTTGCCCAGGTGAATACCGTAGCTATTCGGGAAGGCTGCGATGCCGTATTCATGATGACGGGTTTAATGGCTTTATGGGCGGTATGACTGATGCTCAGGAGCTGCCGCTCCAAGAAGCTCTGACCAAGTTGGAAGGTAAACCCATCTCCCTGCAAACCATTGAAGTCCACGGCAACAACCTGGCAGTCAAATACCAGTTAGCACCACCAGCACAAACGCACGTCAAAACTCAGGATCTGGGGGTGGTCAAGCAGGATGGTGAAACGCAGAAGGCTGCCAGCCAACAATCAGCGTCATCCATAGTGACTGCACCAAAGAGTGAACCTCCCAAGCAGATTAATGCTGCACAAGACACTGACCGCAATACCAGTGCGTTTCAAAGTCCGTTCGAGGAGGTAAGTGACTCCATGATCGGTCTAATGGATAGCTCTTTCGTCAAAGTCATAGCGGGATTGATGCTGGTGTTTGGGGTTGCTAGTGGAATTATGAGGCAGAGCCCATCAGGAATTGTGATGGGGATAATGCCTGCAATTATGATCATGACCGCGCCAACGGTTATTCGTACCGTATTCGATACAGGCGCGGCCAGTACCAAGCCAGTGGAAGATAGCGGAAGCTCATTTCCTTTCTTCTTGGTGGCAATAGTACCGGTGCTGATTTTCTTTGCCTATAGAGCTTTTATGAATAACCGGAGCGACTCCGAAATTGATGAGTTGTTAAGAGTCTGATTCGAAATTATCCTGTGTAATTTGATAATCTTGCGATTCGTCTCGTGAAGAGTTGGATGGAGGCGATGAAGAGCCATGCGGTGGCCGATGCGATGGTCTGCTCGAAGTCCTTGGCAAGGCGCCGGTTCCGGCTGAGCCATGCGAGGGTGCGCTCGACGACCCAGCGGCGGGGCAGCACCTGGAAGCCTTTGGTCTTGTTGGAGCGCTTGACGATATCGAGCGTCCACGTGCCGATCTTGCGGAGCGCGTCCCTGAGCTTGTCACCGGCATAGCCGCCGTCGGCGAACAGGTGGCGCAGCCATGGGAAGCGGTTGACGATCCCGGCCAGCACCAGCGGCGCTCCATCGCGATCCTGGATATCGGCCGTATGGACCACGGCATGAACCAGGTTGCCCTCGGTATCGGTCAGGATATGGCGCTTGCGGCCCTTGATCTTCTTGCCCGCGTCATAGCCGCGCGGCCCGCCGGATTCGGTGGTTTTGACGCTCTGACTGTCGATCACCCCGGCACTGGGCGAAGCCTCGCGGCCATGGGCTTCGCGCGCGGTCATCAGCAGGTCATGGTTGAGACCTCGCCATAGCCCGTTGTCGCGCCACAGGTAGAACCAGCGCCGCACCGTCGAGACCGGCGGAAAGCACGGCGGCAGCATCCGCCACGGCAGCCCGCCGCGCAACAGGTAGAGGATCGCCTCGACAATCCGCCGTATCGGCCATTTGCGCGGACGGCCGACACGCGACGGCGGCGGAAAGAATGGCTCCAGCACCGCCCATTCGGCATCGGTCAAATCGCTTGGCAAAGCCAGCCCCGCGCGGGCATGATGCGCGCGAGTGGTGTCGGTCCACATCGTTGATTTCCCTCGGTTCGTTGCAAAACCGCTGAATCAATGATCGGGCACAGCGTCAAGCTAACACGCTGACACCACTCAACTTAATTTCGGATCGGGCTCTAAGGCAAATAAATTGGGCAGAAGTCGACCGGCGGGAGGCACAGTCAACAGCATCCTCCTTTCGCAGACGAACGGAAGGCCGGCGCATTATGACAAGTTTGCGGCTTATCAGATCGGGTCGGAAGGCGTTGCGATGTGTCGGCCCAGCTTGGTCAATCTAGTGACATCACGGGGCCGACGCGCGGGGGTTCGCTGACCGCTGTTCAGTCAACAAACAGGTTTAGTAAGTGCAACCGAGCAATCACCGCGTGCGCGCCAAAACCGAAAGCCGCTGGTGCGTGCAAGGCGGAGTTGATGAACGGAGCGGAGACCATCCTCCTGGATCAAGGTGTCGGAACCACCACAATCGATGCTTGGTCCGATCTGACAGCAGTTCCAGACATATGTAGAAGCCAAGTGCTGATCTGGTTTTCGCTTTGCACTGCCACATTCGATAATTCAGCAGATTAAATCAGGAGTTGGAATGGTATATGGAGAATGCATGAGTGTTCAAATTCCAACTCCCTGGATGGAGAAACTCTCGGCCTATGATTGGGCACAACAGACCACCGGCTGTTCCGAAGCGTCCGTGTTCCGCGGCGCGGCGCCGGGAAAGTCGACTCTGTTCGTCAAGACGGAGCCGGGAGGCCCGCTTAGTGAGCTGCAGGACGAGGCGGCGCGGCTGCGCTGGCTGGCTACGACGGGCCTCCCCTGTGCCCAAGTGCTTGATGCCGCCCATGAAGCGGGACGGGACTGGCTGCTGTTGAGTGCCGTGCCGGGAGAGGACCTGCTGTCGTCGCCCATCGATCCGGTCGAGAAAGTCACCATCATAGCCGATGTCTTGCGGCAACTGCATGGGCTTGATCCCGTTACCTGCCCATTCGACCATAGAGCGGAACATCGTATCGAGCGGGCACGCGCCCGGATGCAGGCGGGCCTTGTCGATCAGGACGATCTCGATGACGAGCATCAGGGGCTTGAACCGGCGGAGCTGTTCGCCCGCCTTCAAGCGCGCGGGCCGGCTTATGAAGATTTGGTTGTCACGCATGGCGATGCGTGCCTGCCGAACATCATGGTCGAGAATGGCCGCTTCTCCGGTTTCATCGACTGCGGCCGATTGGGAGTGGCTGATCGCTACCAGGACCTGGCGCTCGCCACCCGCGACGTTGCGGAGGAGTTGGGGGACGAATGGGTCCAACCCTTCCTCGACCGCTACGGGATCGGTCGGCTCGATCCGGACCGTGTGGCTTTCTATCGGCTGCTCGACGAATTCTATTGACGGAGATACTTCGGGGCCTTGCGACGATGGACCATGCGACACCCAACCTGCCCTCGAGGGACTTCGACGCCACGGTCGCGTTCTACGAGCGATTGGGGTTTCGATTGAGGTTTCGGGACACGGGTTGGATGATCCTCGAGCGCGGAGGTCTAGTGTTGGAGTTCCTCCGCCACCCTGAGCTCGATCCGTTGACGAGTTGGTTCAGCTGCTGCCTGCGGCTGGACGACCTCGCGGGGTTCTACGCTCATTGCGAAGCCGCGGGTATCACCGAAGCAACCAAAGGATATCCGCGCCTCCATGCGCCGCAGGCCCAAGAGTGGGGCGGGACAATGGCTGCCTTGATCGACCTCGACGGGACACTGCTGCGGTTGATTGCGAACCGATAGCCGCGGAGGCTTCCGAAAGAGAGAGCGGACATCCCACCCAGGATTTCATCGTCGCTTCGGGAATTCAGATAATAAGTGCGACACTCATGGATGAATGGCGAGAGGTGGCCAACTGCTGATTGGTGGTACCCTTCTGCTCGCCAAAGTAAAAGCAGTATCACCATGAGCTATCAGCAGTTGACCGAGGGGCAACGATACCAGTTATCGGTGCTTCGCGCACAGGGGATGTCCATCCTTGCCACCGCACGCGCCATTGGCGTTCATCGCTCCACCCTCTACCGGGAGCTGCGTCGTAACGCCGGGCCGCAGGGCTACCAGCCAGACAATGCGCATCAGCACGCCACCCACCGACGGGCCAGTGCGGCCAAATCTCGGCTATCTGCCGATGTCATCCAGTTTGTCGAGCTGACACTCGCCTGGTGGTGGAGCCCGGAGCAGATAAGCGCGGTGGGCAAGCAGATAGGCCTCATGGTGAGTCACGAGTGGATATACCGCCATGTGGCCGCCGACAAAGCCCGGGGTGGCCAGTTGTACCGCCATCTGCGCCAGGGCCACAAGCGCTACCGCAAGGGGGCGAGCAGCCTGCGTTCTCCCATCAAGGAAGCCCGCTCTATTGATGAACGGCCGGCTATCGTCGATAGCCGGGAGCGGCTCGGTGATTGGGAGGCGGACACGGTGCTGGGCAAGCAAGGCACAGGTGCACTGGTCACCCTGGTGGAGCGCAAGAGCCGGCTCTATCTGGTCAAGCGGGTCGCGAGCAAACAGGCTGGGGTGGTGCGGGATGCGATAATCGAGATGTTAACGCCCTACATCGAGCAGGTGCATACCATCACCTTTGACAACGGCGGCGAGTTTGCCGAACACAAGGCGATAGAGGAAGCGCTGGGTGCCGAGACTTACTTTGCGCACCCTTACTCTTCGTGGGAGCGCGGTCTGAACGAGAACAGCAATGGGCTGTTGAGGCAGTTTATCCCAAAGGGAACAGACCTGAGAGAGGTCACGGACGAGGATGTCAGGAGAGCGGAGCAGTGGCTCAACCTACGACCTCGGAAATGTCTCGGATTCAGGCAGCCTGTCAAGGTATTCGAAGAGTACCGTCAGGCGGCATAGGCGAGTGTCGCACTTCGAAGTTGAATTCGCGATACATCTTGTTTATGCTAATGCCAATTTCATTCACCACGAGAATAGCCATATGCAACAACGGCGTGCGTTCGCGCTACTGACGCTGGGTAGCCTGCTGTTAGCCCCTTGTACTTATGCCAGCGGGGAGGCTCCGTTGACCGCCGCTGTGGACGGCATTATCCAGCCGATGCTCAAGGCGTATCGGATCCCGGGGATGGCGGTCGCCGTACTGAAAGATGGCAAAGCCCACTATTTCAACTATGGGGTTGCCAACCGGGAGAGTGGCCAGCGCGTCAGCGAGCAGACCCTGTTCGAGATTGGCTCGGTCAGCAAGACCCTGACTGCGACCCTCGGTGCCTATGCCGCGGTCAAGGGGGGCTTTGAGCTGGATGACAAGGTGAGCCAGCACGCCCCCTGGCTCAAAGGTTCCGCCTTGGATGGTGTGACCATGGCCGAGCTTGCCACCTACAGTGCGGGTGGTTTGCCGCTGCAGTTCCCCGATGAGGTGGATTCGAATGACAAGATGCGCACTTACTATCGGAGCTGGTCACCGGTTTATCCGGCGGGGACCCATCGCCAGTATTCCAACCCCAGCATCGGCCTGTTTGGTCACCTGGCCGCAAATAGTCTGGGCCAGCCATTTGAGCAACTGATGAGCCAGACCCTGCTGCCCAAGCTGGGTTTGCACCACACCTATATCCAGGTACCGGAGTCGGCTATGGTGAACTATGCCTACGGCTATTCGAAGGAAGATAAGCCCGTCCGGGTCACTCCGGGCGTGCTGGCAGCCGAGGCTTACGGGATCAAGACCGGCTCGGCGGATCTGCTGAAGTTTGCCGAGGCAAACATGGGGTATCAGGGAGATGCCGCGGTAAAAAGCGCGATCGCGCTGACCCACACCGGTTTCTACTCGGTGGGAGACATGACCCAGGGACTGGGCTGGGAGAGTTACGCCTATCCGGTGACCGAGCAGACATTGCTGGCGGGTAACGCACCGGCGGTGAGCTTCCAGGCCAATCCGGTTACGCGCTTTGCGGTGCCCAAGGCGATGGGCGAGCAGCGGCTCTATAACAAGACGGGCTCGACTGGCGGCTTTGGCGCCTATGTGGCGTTCGTGCCCGCCAGAGGGATCGCCATCGTCATGCTGGCCAATCGCAACTATCCCATCGAGGCCAGGGTGAAGGCGGCTCACGCCATCCTGAGTCAGTTGGCCGAGTGATCGGCCGAGTTCAAGGTCTCCAAATTTGACTGTTACGCCGGGGCAACCCCGGCGTCACTGCGGGTATGCCCATCTCCGGGAATCGTGCTGTGGTGGAGCTTGCTGCCTAAATGGCTCGATGTTAGAAACAAAATTTCCTGATTGGAATGTACCGATCGCCATCTCTTCACTAGGTGCAGGAGAGGGCCCACCATATAGTTCCCCCCATTGCGGCACTGTCCGCAGCCATGTTCATTACGTTCGTTACCACCTTGGCTCTGCCCACTCTTCGCCTGTTGCTGCCATCTGGCGGGGGCTGGCGGGTCAATCTGTTATGGAGCATCCATGCCTGTATTCCTGTTGTGCAGTTTTCTGATGATCATCCTCTATCCGGTTGGGATCGATCTCTATCTGGTCGCCGTGCCCCAGATTGCCGATACCCTGCAGGCGAGCGAGGCGCAGATCCACACCGCCTTCTCCATCTATCTGTTCGGTATGGCGGCGACCGTGCTGCTGGGGGGAATGATTGCCGATCGCTACGGGCGGCGCTGGGTAGTGCTGGGGGGGGCGCTGATTTTTGTCATCGCCTCGCTGGTGGCGGGTCATGCCGAGGGGATCAACCAGTTCTACCTCGGTCGTTTCTGGCAGGGGGTCGGGGCCGGTGCGCTCTATATCATGACCTTTACCGTGCTGCGGGATGTGCTGAGTCAGGATCGGCTGGCGATGGCGCTCTCGATGATCAACGGGGTGATCTGTGTGATCCCGGTGCTGGCGCCGGTGCTTGGTTATCTCATCCTGTCCCATTTTGACTGGCGCGGGATCTTCGTGGCGATGGCGCTGGTGGCGGCCGTCAGTGGTCTGGTTAACCTGCTGCTGCTCAAGGAGACCCGTCCGGTGCGGCAACCGGGGAGTGGCGCAGCGCTGCCCTTTGCCCTGCTGCGCTCCCCGCGCTTTATGTTGCTCTCCCTGCTGACCAGTGCCAGCGTGACCTCCATTCTGGTCTATGTCAGCGTCTCGCCGCTGATCCTGATGAAGGAGTTTGGCTTCACGACCGAGCAGTACTCCATCGTGATGATGGTGATGGCCGGGGTGAGCATGTCTACTTCTTTCCTGACCCCTCTGCTGTTGCGCCGTTTGGGCACGCAGAAGGTGCTGGCGGTGTCTCATCTCACCTATCTACTGGCGGCGTGCTCACTGCTCGGCAGTTGGCAGGCGGGGGGCGATATCCATCTGTTGCTGCCGGGGTTTGCGCTGGTTTGTGTCGGCTTTTCCTGTGGCTTCGGGGTAGCGATGGGGGAGGCGCTCGATGGTTGCCAGCATAACGTGGCCTTTGCCAGCGCCGTGCTCTGCATCATGCAGATCAGCCTCTCCGGCCTCTATATCTGGTTGCTTGGCCGGCTCGGCTTTACTTCGTCCGAGATGCTGATCTATGCCCTGCTGCTGGCACTGCTCAGTTACCTGGCCGTCAAAGGGCTGGTACCATGGCTCGCGGTCCGTGAAGCGCGGTCGCAGGGCTGATGGAAGATGAGAGGGGATATGCGCAATCTGGGTGAACTCGATTTGAACCTGCTGGTGGTCTTCAAGTACCTGATGCAGGAGCACAGTGTGGCAGGGGCGGCCAAAAAGCTCTGCGTCACCCCGTCGGCGGTGAGCAAGTCTCTGGCCAAGTTGCGGGAGTGGTTTGACGATCCCCTGTTTGTGCGGGTGCGGCAGGGGTTGCAGCCGACCAACCTCTCCCTGACCCTGGAGGAGGAGCTGAAGGTCTGGTTCCAGCTCACCGACAGCATCACCTCGCTCAATAGCGATGCGATCCCCGACGGTGCCCGCTTTACGCTGGTGATGGAGTCCCCCTTCTACATCAGCTTCCTGAGCGATCTGCCCATGACCATCTATGAGAAGTACCCGAAATCGGTGGTCAGGATGCTGGGGTGGGATCACCACTCCCTCAACGACATCGTCAATGGCGATGCGGATCTCGGTTTCTGCGCCCGCGAAACCCATGGCCGCTCCCGGGCCAAGGTCAACCGCTTGCCTTATTACATCGATCACGAGGTGCTGTTTACCGATCGCCCGGTGGTCTTTCTGCGCAAGGATCACCCCCTGCTCGAGCAGAAGTGGTCGCTGGAGAACTTTCTGGCCTGCCCCCAGATCAGCATGGTGTGGGAAGCGAACGATACCTGGGCCCTCGACAGTCTGCTGGAGGATGAGGGGCTGAAGCGGGAAGTGCCCATCATGGTCGCCAGTTTCGAGCAGGCGCTGCATATTGCCTCCCAGTCGAGCCACGAACTGATCGCGGTGGCCCCTTCCTACTGTGGTGGTTATGCCAGCCGGCATCACGGCAATCTGATCGCCATGCCGCTGCCGCTGCCCGAGAAGCTCTACGCCCAGCTGGAGATCGCCTTCATCCTGTTGTGGCACAAACGGCACAATCAGGATGCCAAGGTGATGTGGCTGCGTAACGAGATCCGGCGACTCTATAACGACGAATTGCCACGTTAATGTGGCAGTGACAATACCTATTGATTAGCCGGAGCCAGCTGTTTCGGCTTGTTATTGATTATTTAACCGGCGGTGATGATGGCGATGGATCATTCGGTCGTCTGTTTTCTATCCAAACAATATCGCAACATAATTTCTGAAATGGAATGTTCTGACTTCTGCTTTTGCTGTAGACGCCAGCATGGGGCCGTTAGATACTGCGATTTATAACAAGAAAGGCTAACTTGCATTCAATCCCTATTGAGGGGATGCAAGAGGTCGTACATTAAAATTGGCTTGAACAAACATCATTGCTCTGCGTTAACACGGGAAGTGTGGCATATGATGCTGATAAAAAAACCTCATCATATATATCATTTTTAATTTTTACGGTCGAGGCACTGCCATCCAAATATTGGCTGTGCCATATCTGGCAGTCAAAATTTGATGATATTATTGGCAGCACCAGCAAGGTAGTTCAAATGTTTAATTACAAAACGATCATTATCGTCTGCTTGATGGTTGTTCGGGAATTCAGATAATAAGTGCGACACTCATGGATGAATGGCGAGAGGTGGCCAACTGCTGATTGGTGGTACCCTTCTGCTCGCCAAAGTAAAAGCAGTATCACCATGAGCTATCAGCAGTTGACCGAGGGGCAACGATACCAGTTATCGGTGCTTCGCGCACAGGGGATGTCCATCCTTGCCACCGCACGCGCCATTGGCGTTCATCGCTCCACCCTCTACCGGGAGCTGCGTCGTAACGCCGGGCCGCAGGGCTACCAGCCAGACAATGCGCATCAGCACGCCACCCACCGACGGGCCAGTGCGGCCAAATCTCGGCTATCTGCCGATGTCATCCAGTTTGTCGAGCTGACACTCGCCTGGTGGTGGAGCCCGGAGCAGATAAGCGCGGTGGGCAAGCAGATAGGCCTCATGGTGAGTCACGAGTGGATATACCGCCATGTGGCCGCCGACAAAGCCCGGGGTGGCCAGTTGTACCGCCATCTGCGCCAGGGCCACAAGCGCTACCGCAAGGGGGCGAGCAGCCTGCGTTCTCCCATCAAGGAAGCCCGCTCTATTGATGAACGGCCGGCTATCGTCGATAGCCGGGAGCGGCTCGGTGATTGGGAGGCGGACACGGTGCTGGGCAAGCAAGGCACAGGTGCACTGGTCACCCTGGTGGAGCGCAAGAGCCGGCTCTATCTGGTCAAGCGGGTCGCGAGCAAACAGGCTGGGGTGGTGCGGGATGCGATAATCGAGATGTTAACGCCCTACATCGAGCAGGTGCATACCATCACCTTTGACAACGGCGGCGAGTTTGCCGAACACAAGGCGATAGAGGAAGCGCTGGGTGCCGAGACTTACTTTGCGCACCCTTACTCTTCGTGGGAGCGCGGTCTGAACGAGAACAGCAATGGGCTGTTGAGGCAGTTTATCCCAAAGGGAACAGACCTGAGAGAGGTCACGGACGAGGATGTCAGGAGAGCGGAGCAGTGGCTCAACCTACGACCTCGGAAATGTCTCGGATTCAGGCAGCCTGTCAAGGTATTCGAAGAGTACCGTCAGGCGGCATAGGCGAGTGTCGCACTTCGAAGTTGAATTCGCGCTGTCATTTTCAGAAGACGACTGCACCAGACAACGCGGTTTGAAGGCTGTTGTGCAGTCGTCTATTGAACGAACAGTATCAGGAGTCCGCTGCACGAATGATGACCTCAAGCCGGTTCTGGTCGCGCTGGCGACCGATCAGCCCCTGGATGTGCGATACCGCGACCACGATCTTTCCGGCGATTGGGCGGGCTACCGCGAATGCCACATCAAGCCCGACCTGCTGCTGATCTACCGCAAGTCCGACGCCGACACCCTGCGACTGGCGCGGCTTGGCTCCCATAGCGAGCTGTTCGGCTGATGCCAGTCGCCTTGTCCGCCAAACGATCATTAGGCGGCCAAACCGGACGCCTGTCCGAAAACATCTTGCGCAACGGGATGACGGACAATAAGATAGGCGGACGGTATAACGGACAAATGGGCGGAAATGGCACTCATCGGCTATGCGCGGGTATCGACGGCGGAACAGGACACCGCCTTGCAGACGGATGCGCTGCGCAATGCAGGCTGCGAACGGGTTTTCGAGGACACGGCATCCGGGGCCAAGGCAGACCGGCCCGGCTTGGCCGATGCGCTGGCTTATCTGCGCGATGGCGATGTGCTGGTCGTCTGGCGGCTGGATCGGCTTGGCCGCTCCCTGCCGCACCTGATTGAGACGGTCGGCAAGCTGGAAGCACGGGGCGTCGGCTTCCGCTCGTTGACTGAAAACATCGACACCACCACGCCGGGCGGACGGCTCATCTTCCATGTGTTCGGTGCGCTGGGCCAGTTCGAGCGCGACCTGATCCGCGAGCGCACCAAGGCCGGGTTGACCGCTGCCGCCGCACGCGGGCGCAAAGGCGGACGCAAGCCGGTTGTCACTGCCGACAAGTTGCAACGAGCGCGGGAGCTTGTCGCCAACGGCTTGAATGTCCGCGAGGCCGCCGCACGCCTCAAGGTAGGAAAAACCGCTCTCTACGCTGCCTTGCAGGCGGCCAGTTCTGGCAGTGCAGCCGACTCCTGATATTTCGTGCAGTCGCCTTCTGAAAACGACATCCGCGGCAGTGCTGGTATGGCATGTTGCTTTCTCGAAAACCACTCTCGTATTGCACGGCTGAAACAGCCGAGTTTCGAGAATCACGAAAATGCGGTTTCCAGAGGTGTGGGGCTTGCGCAAAGCCTTGCCGTTGTTGGGGCTCGCATTCCTTAACGTACTTTAAATTCCGAATTCTGAAGCGACCCCATATAGCCTGAAGGTTATCCCTCTCGAATTCCTATGCAGTGGCATCCTAGAAATGGCTGCGCACTGGAGCGCCGAGGGAGCGCTCATCGGAAATGGCTGGCAATGATCGGGGCAGGAAGAATCAGAACGAGGCGCCGCGCCCTCAGAACGAGCCAGGTGGGGGTGGGCTTGGCTTGTTGCTTGTCCTTGCAATTACGGCGATCGGCGTCGGGTATGTTGGCTACCGGCTGACTCTCGTCTTCCGCCTGATCTAAAGAACGATCCTAGCGTGTTATGCGGTTAGACGAGCAGTCGCGAGAGCACATTGGACGCTATGGCATCAAGCTGGTCGTCGCTGCGGCAATCGCTTACATTCTGAAGAGCGAGAATTTCCTTGCAACCTTTGCGTTGTGGACCGGCATATACGGCGTAATGGCCGTCGCTTAGAGCCCGATCCGAAATTAAGTTGAGTGGTGTCAGCGTGTTAGCTTGACGCTGTGCCCGATCATTGATTCAGCGGTTTTGCAACGAACCGAGGGAAATCAACGATGTGGACCGACACCACTCGCGCGCATCATGCCCGCGCGGGGCTGGCTTTGCCAAGCGATTTGACCGATGCCGAATGGGCGGTGCTGGAGCCATTCTTTCCGCCGCCGTCGCGTGTCGGCCGTCCGCGCAAATGGCCGATACGGCGGATTGTCGAGGCGATCCTCTACCTGTTGCGCGGCGGGCTGCCGTGGCGGATGCTGCCGCCGTGCTTTCCGCCGGTCTCGACGGTGCGGCGCTGGTTCTACCTGTGGCGCGACAACGGGCTATGGCGAGGTCTCAACCATGACCTGCTGATGACCGCGCGCGAAGCCCATGGCCGCGAGGCTTCGCCCAGTGCCGGGGTGATCGACAGTCAGAGCGTCAAAACCACCGAATCCGGCGGGCCGCGCGGCTATGACGCGGGCAAGAAGATCAAGGGCCGCAAGCGCCATATCCTGACCGATACCGAGGGCAACCTGGTTCATGCCGTGGTCCATACGGCCGATATCCAGGATCGCGATGGAGCGCCGCTGGTGCTGGCCGGGATCGTCAACCGCTTCCCATGGCTGCGCCACCTGTTCGCCGACGGCGGCTATGCCGGTGACAAGCTCAGGGACGCGCTCCGCAAGATCGGCACGTGGACGCTCGATATCGTCAAGCGCTCCAACAAGACCAAAGGCTTCCAGGTGCTGCCCCGCCGCTGGGTCGTCGAGCGCACCCTCGCATGGCTCAGCCGGAACCGGCGCCTTGCCAAGGACTTCGAGCAGACCATCGCATCGGCCACCGCATGGCTCTTCATCGCCTCCATCCAACTCTTCACGAGACGAATCGCAAGATTATCAAATTACACAGGATAATTTCGAATCAGACTCTAAGAGAAGCCCGACGTGCAGAAAGGGCTGAACGACCAAGCAATGAGCCTCCCTCAGTGGATGAACTCCGTGAGCGCCAGCAACAAAACACAGAAAGAGAACCGGTGGTTGTCAGCTCATCAGCTCCGGCACCAAAGGTGCAAAAGGAAGAGCCAATCGAAGTACAGCCAGGCAAGCGCAAAATTATTTTGGATTAGTGGGGTCGGTTATGAGCAAAAAGCGCATCGTAATCAAAAATGGTGAGGTCTGCGGGTTTGCCGATGAGGTTTCCTTCAAAGGCCTTGAAGTGCAGGAATACAGTAAAACAAGGGTTTCGCGCATCGTGCCGACGAGCGGCATTCTAATGATTGCGTTCTATGTTATTCGCGGACTTTGTTCAGACGAGTCAAAGATTGCGGCATGGACTCGTGTTTGGCGTTGCCAGTGGAAGGTGCTGATCGACGGTAAAAGCTATGGCCCATTCAGCAGTCGTGCGGATGCTATCTCGTTCGAGAAGGACGAGATCTACAAACAAGGCAAATTCTTTGCCGATGCCACTCACGAGGCGGCAGTATGATGACACGGGCGGCTATGGCCGCTCTGTTATCCGCGTTGGTAATAGGCCTTGTGTCTGATTTGGCCGCACAAGAGCTGGTGGTAAGCCCGGTGGCTATAGACAAGTCCACTGAGGTGGAGAAAGAAGCTACCTTCCACAACCGCAAGTGGGTGTTAAGGACGGGGCAGGTTAGTGGATTCTTCATCTGCCAAGGAGATAACAAAGACATTTACTACCGGCATGACAGGGTGGGCGCTCACTGCCAGAAGACATCGACTGGGTGGCGCAATGTACTGGGTCTCAGGGACGATGTTCCGGAAGTTGAGCTGAGCGTGTACCTGGGGACCGTTGAAGGTGTCCCCGTGAAAGTCCTTCATCAGGAAGTGGATGGTTACGATCTGAAAGTGCAGTACAAGGTTGCACGTAAAGGGTCAGCAAATGAGTGAGAGTGTGCGTCGGTCAACGCCGATGGTAAAGATTAAAGTCCTGCCGAGTTTCGTAGGGGTTCCCTTCCCGTCGGTGCTACTTATCGTTGCGGGGCTCCTTAATGGCCCTTTGTGGGGCTTTGCCGCATTCGTCTTTCATATCGTCATCAAGCGGTACATCTACAGAGAATACCGGAGGTTGCCATATCCGATGCCAACCGGCTCAAGGCCTATGGATGAGTTGAGCGATCTCCTTGTAAAGGGGGATACCGGAGGAATTTTTCCGGCGGCTTGACGCAGCTTGCAGCTCTGATGCGTCAGTACAAATAACCTGCCCAAAGAAATACCGGCTGCTCAAAATGTCGTTGAATCGCTATGCCAACCGCGCTGGTTGTTACCCGCAGTTCCGGGAGGGGGATGAAATAGCGATTGAGGTAACAGAGCAGAGACCAAGAAAAGCAGGAGCAGGGAAGGGCTTTCCAAGTATTCAAGATCTGAAAGCGTCAGAGGGTGTTCTGAGTGAACCGGAGCAGCCTATCGAAATTCAGAAAGATAAGCGCAAGATTATCTTGGATTGAGGTGGGTTGGAATGCGGTCATTTTTATACAGAATATTGCTTCTTTGCTTCGTCATTATCGTCCAGATAGGGCTAATCGCCATTGATGCGAGCCCGTTGGTTGTTGCTATGTTCCTCTCGCTAACAGCTTTAGTCGCTGGGGTCTGGATGGCGTACCTTCATTCCCGATTTTTGATGGCGGTGACTCCAGTAGTTGTCTCTGTGCTAATGGCGACCCTCGCCATGAAAATGTTTGAGCCGAGACTCTTTGTTTCTGCCAGCGAAAAAGGCTGGTTCCCTTTGTCATTGTTCGTCTCGATACCGTTTTACTTCTACTTGAGTTACTTGCTTGAGATAGAGGAGAAGAGACGTACATTCCGGGCCAATGTAATTGGTTTTTTGCGTGGAGTTTCGGAAGAGATCCGTCGTTCAACTAGAGAGCATAGAGATCAAGGTGAGATAAGACACGGTGGAACAGAGCTGGGGAGTATTGACGAACTACAAAGGGGCGAGGCCAAAGAGCCAGAAGTCATCAGCTCTACATCGGACCAGAAAGAACAAGGCACTCCCAAGCGAGACAAGAGAAAAATCATTCTGGACTGAACATGGAACAAATCAGAAAAGGCTTAACCCTCGAATACGCAAAAGAGAAGCGTGAGAAGCTCTTGGCGGAGCTCAAATCAGATGAACACTACAGCCAGACTGAAACAGTAGCCTATGGGCACCACGACCCGCTCAGCGTTCCTGTGGCAGCCTGCGATAGTTGTCATGGCCGGGCGCAAATGCAGAAGGTTATAGGTCCTCCTGTGCGCTGGAATATGGTCTGCCTGGGTTGTGGGAAGGCGATCCAGCAAATCCAGAAACGACCGTGGCAAGCAGCAATGGCGTGGAACCAAATTAACTTGGGAACACAGGACTACAGACAACTGCCCCTCTTTGGACTTGGGAGTCTGTCTCTTGAGTCAGCAAGACAGAGAATGGTGGGAATACGCAGGAACCTGGAGCTGAGAAAGAGCCTCGCCGGTATCGAGAGGACGATCGCCCACAAGGAAGGTCAACGCCCACCAGGGAAAGAGTACCAGCAACGACTGGAAGCATATCTGCAATGGGCCATGCTGGCGCTGAGGTTGCTCAAAGTCAAAGCAAGTTAGTGGTGAGAAGGAAGAGAGAACCCGGTACTGTAAAGCGCCGGGTTTTTTATGCCGCCCTGTTTACAGTATCAAAAAGTGATGCTATAAAGTGAGCAAGTCACAAGGAGAACCAACGAATGGCTGTTATCAACTCACTCCGCGCTCTCAAAGGCGTAACCGCCCCCGAAGAACTGAAAAAAGGGGATGGATTCACTATCTCTCCTCAGCTTCTGCTGGAGGAAGAAGGGTTTAACACCCGTGGCGCTTTCTGCGAGAACTACTACGAGCGCCCGGACATCAAAGCTGGTATTCGAGTGCTGGCCGATGCTTACAAGCGTGGCGACTATGTTCCGCCGATCATCGTCAAAGTTATCGACGGAAAGGTGTATGTCCGTGAAGGTCATCGCCGTCGCCGCGCCATCCTGCTTGCTATCGAGGAAGGTGCCGACATCCAGTTCGTGCAGGTCGTAGAGCACAAGGGCGATGAAGCCGAACAGAGCCTTCTGATCGCCACCAGCAACGATGGGCTCCCTCTTTCTCCACTTGAGCGAGCCGTGATCTACGCTCGGCTTGCAAACTGGGGGTGGAGCGACCAGATGATTGCCCAACGTGTTGGCCGCTCGGCTGAGCACGTTCGTATCGCCCGTGCCCTTCTGGAGATGCCTCTGGAACTGAAACGGATGATTCAGGAAGGCTCTGTGGCTGCCACCTACGCTCAGGAGCTCTACAACGAGCACGGCACCAACGCTGTTGAGATCCTGAAAAAGGCGCAGGAAGAACAGGCCAATGGCAATGACGGCAAGAAGGCCCCGAAAAAACTGACCAAAAAGTCTGTCGAGAAAGGTCCCCGCCTGGGCAAAAAGGTGGTTGAAGCCATGCACCGAGGCGTGAGCTCTATTACCAGTCGTCTGGACAACATCAAGCCGAACGATGACGGTGAAACGTTCACCCTTACCCTGAGCCGGGAAGATGTTGATGCGTTTCAGGAGCTGAAAGCCAAGCTGGCGGAGCTGGAGCCCAAAACTGACGAGTCCAATGAAGACCAGCAAGAGCTGGATTTGGCGGGTAATCAGTAATGGGGCGCTGTACTGTTGAGGATGCCATCCAGTTACTGGAAGGGGGAACCATTGTTGCGGTCGTACCGGCGTCATCCGGACCAGATACGCTGGTGGTTTCCTCTATCAGGCTTGAATCCGGACTGACAGTACAGTTTTCCCCTCCAGCGGCAGCCAGTGTCAGTGTTCAGCTCGCGGAGCTCGATGATGAACAGTGACAAGAAATCGTCTGAACTAGCCAGGCTGAGGCGTCAGCATCAGCTAGTTTGCTCTGTCATCGCAGCCTTGCTCATCTGTGCAGGTATATATGGGACCGTTGCACGTTTGGGCTTCATCCTGATGGTGCCATTGTTTGTTATCGCCTTAGGTGTGTTAGTCGATGCGTTCCTGCCAAGGGTAAGTTGGTTCTTCTGTGTGCGGGACGTGAGAGACATATTTGGGTGGAGAAAACGATAGTGGCGAAGTTGAAGGTTTATGGCGGGATCACTTATGGGGTCGAGGGGCAGTTCAGAACTGTCGTTGCGGCCACAAGTAAGAGCAAGGCTGCTTCAATTCTGAATATCACGATTTACCAGATGAATAGCTGGTGGACGGAGACTTTTAACAAGTACGAGGTCGAGGCGGCGATGTCTGAGCCGGGGGCTATTTTTTCAAAGCCTCTCGATGGCAGAGGCCCATTTGTAAAGCAGGAAGGATAATTGTGAGAAGTGTTTTTGTATGGTTGAAGGCCGGGGCAATACTGGCTTTCCTATTCATCGGTATTGCTGGTGCTGTCAACCGGGTCTATTGGGTTAACAGCCAAGGTTTGAGTCAGGGGTCGATGTCATCCACATGGGTTAAAGAAAAGTTTGGCCTAGACCTTGGTGCAATGTGCCGTTATGACAAACCCCAGCATGTCGAGTTCAAAGTCCTTCCTGATCAGACAATCCAGTTCCGCTGCTCATGGTTTGAAGGTGGCGGATTAACCTGGTGGCCTTTCTACACCGAGCATGATGTAAAGAGCGCCGAGGCGACCTCTGTGCTCAATGACATCTTCCAGGGTACGGAGGGGCATGATGAGTAGCCAGCTAGAACTTTTTCATGTCCAAGAGGCGTATGCCAAGGCCGATAAGCCGCTATCGAATGAGGAGCTCTACGATTCAGTGGCAGAGCTCGCTGGAATCCCGAAAAGCGCTCTGAATGAACAAAGTGAAATTGGCAAGGCAAAGATCAAGCGGAGCAAGCTGAAAAGACAGATACGCTGGTATTGCGTATTCCGGCGAAGTTGAACAGCCATTCCGGCCAACGTGAACACCCTGATCCTTAACGCGCTCACGTCATCTCGTTTCTAACTCGACTGTTCAGATTGGGTCAACTCACTTCTCCTCTTCCTCATCGATTCTCCCTTCAGTGACAGCCGGTGAGCGTTGTGCATCAGCCGGTCCAGGATCGCATCTGCCAGGGTGTTGTCACCCAAGCTCGCGTACCACTCTTCAGTTGGCAGCTGACTGACCACTATCGTCGAGTATTTCCCATACCGATCATCCATGATCTCC
The DNA here is from genome assembly GCF_002934505.1 of Citrobacter freundii complex sp. CFNIH4. Taxonomy (NCBI): domain Bacteria; kingdom Pseudomonadati; phylum Pseudomonadota; class Gammaproteobacteria; order Enterobacterales; family Enterobacteriaceae; genus Citrobacter; species Citrobacter freundii complex sp. CFNIH4. The sequence continues at coordinate 47,706 of NZ_CP026233.1, read as the reverse complement.
AGCAGTGCGTTGCGCTGTTCGGCACTCACCGCTTCCAGTCCCCAGTCATCCAGGATCAGCAGCTCTATCCTTGCCAGTTGACCCAACAGTCTGGCGTAACTGCCATCTACCTTGGCCTGGCTCAGCTCAAGCAGCAGACGTGGCAGCCGGTAGTAACGAGTGCTATGCCCTTGCTGACAGGCTTGGTAGCCCAGCGCACAAGCCAGGTAGGTTTTTCCACAGCCACAGGGGCCGGTAATGAGCAGGTTCTGGCCCCGGCGCAGCCACTCTCCTTGGGCCAGGTTTGCTACCTGTGACCGCTCCAGGTTGCGTGCTGACTGGTAGTCCAGCTCCTGCACCGTGGCCTGGAGTTTGAGCCTTGCCTGCTTGACCAGCCGAGTTTGCTTACGCTGCTCCCGGCTCAGTTGTTCGTGTTCGACCAGCAGGCTTAGCCGCTCGATGAAGGGCAGCCCTTCGTAGGTACTCGCATGTTCCAGTTGTTGTTGCACGGCATCCGCCATGCCGGTCAGTTTCAGGTTTCTCAGGCGGGTCAGGGTTTGTTGGGTCATGGGGCGTATCCTCTTTAGTGGAAGCTCTGGGGGCCACGGATGTTCTCGTGCTCTTGCGGTAACTCTGGGTAGCTCAGCGGGCTTGCGGGCAGTTGGTCGCGGCCACTGGTCAGCACCGACTTGAGCTGTTTGAGTCGCACCAGACCTTCCCGGTTGGCCAACTGGCAACAGGCTTCAACCCGTGATGGCGGATACTCCCGGCTAAGACTCAGCAGCCCCAGGCAGAGTCGGTATGCCTGCTCGGCATGGGCTTTCTCTTCCAACCGTTCGCTAACCCAGCACAAGGTGCTCGGTCCGATGTCAGCAGCCCACTGTTTAAGACGCCCTGGGGTCCAGCGTTGCTGCTTGCTGTGACGTTCCGGCATGTGCTCAGGGAGCGTGCTCATCCCCGGGATGGTTTTACGTGGATGGCTCGCGACCAGCTGTTGCTGGTGATAGACCTGAAGCAGTGTGTCGCCTGCATGGAGCTCCAGTTGCTGACCCACATACTGGTGTGGCACCGAGTAATGGTGCTGCTCATAGCTGACGTGATAGTCGATGTTGACCTTGACCGTTTTGATGGCGACATAGCGATAGGGATGCACCGGCAGTGGTCCCAGTGCCGGGCGGTCCAACTGCTCAAATGCGTCACGTCGGTTACCGGGCAGTTGCTTGAACGGACGCTCGTTGAGTTCGTTCAGCAAGGCACGGATGCACTGGTTGAGTTCGGCAAGCGAGAAGAAGGTCTGATGGCGTAGACGGGCCAGGATCCAGCGCTCGACGATCTGCACACCCACCTCCGCCTTGGCCTTGTCCTTGGGCTTGTAAGGACGAGCTGGCATCACCGCCACCTGATAGTGCTCGGCCAACTGCTGGTAGCTGGGGTTGAGCTCGGGATCGTATCGGCAAGCCTTGCTGACACCGCTCTTGAGGTTGTCGGGGATCAGCAGTGCCGGTGTCCCGCCGAAAAACTCAAAGGCACGGACATGGCTTTGCAGCCAGTCCGGCAGTGACTGTGACCAGGTGGCCTCGGCAAAGGTGTAGTTGGACGCACCGAGCACGGCGACAAAGACTTGTGCCTGACGGACCTCACCCGTAGTCGGCGACACGATGGGCACCGTGGGCCCGCAGTAGTCGATAAAGAGCTTTTCCCCCGCCTTGTGGATCTGGCGCATGGAGCGCTTTTGCAACTGACACCAGGACTTGTAACGGTCACAGAACTGGGAGTAGCTGTAACAGCTATTGGGATAGCGCTGGGTGTACTCCTCCCAGAGCAGCTGTTTGGAGACCCCCTTGCGCTTGAGCTCCTGATGGACAGAGGGCCAATCCGGCACAACATGGCGGGCCGAGATGGTGGTATCGGCCTGCGGATAGAACAGGGCAGCCAGTCGGCCATCATCAAGCTCGGTAGGTAAGGGCCAGGTAAGGCCCAGCGCCTGGGCACTTTTGAGGAGTTTCTGGATGGAGCCGACACTGACCTTGGTACAGATACTGATTTGGCGAACAGAGAGGTCAGCTTCCAGCCGCAGTCGCAGCACTTCACGAATTTTACGCATTGCAATCCTCTTGGCAGACATAGGCTCTTCCCTGGCAAAAGGGAGAGCGTATCAAAGGTTTTTAAATCAATGCGTTAAGGATGATTCTGGTGAATGTGAACAGTGATTCCGGGATGTTGAACACTGTTTCCGGAAAGGAGGGGCAAAGTGTTCAGGTTGAGCCGGAATGAGCGTTCACATTGGTCCGGAAATGGTGTTCACGTTGAACCGGAATCGGTGTTCATGATCGGCCGGAATATGCAGGTATCAGCAAACCCTCAAGTCGATGAACCTTCTCCAGAAGGTGGACGGCGAGCGGGGTGTCTGGGAGCTCTCAAGCAAAACCAAGAAGGGCCTGCATGAAGCGCTTGGTGGCATTCGACTTGTCGCCTATTCAACAAATCTTGGGCTGGCGGTGTGGTCAAACAACAAGAGCTTTTTCTCTGACCTCGATGAGCCGGTGCATCTGTGTGTGACATCTCCGCCGTTTCCGCTCCGAATACAGCGTGGCTATGGAAACGTTGATGAAGCCAAATGGGTGGATTTCATAACCCAGGCGCTCGAACCGATAGTCAAGAACCTGGTGCCAGGAGGAAGCGTTGTCCTGAATGTCAGCAATGACATCTTCGAGGCCAAGAGCCCCTCCAGATCTCTCTATGTTGAAAGAATGGTGCTGGCGCTCCATGATCGGCTCGGGCTGTCTCTCATGGATAGATGGCCGTGGATCAACCTGTCAAAACCACCAAGTCCAACCCACTGGGCTTGTGTGAACCGTTACCAGTTGTGTGCCGGGTGGGAGCCTGTTTATTGGTTCACCAACGACCCTGACAGGGTGCGTTCTGACAACAGAAGGGTCCTGATCCCTCATACAGAGAAACATCAGAAGCTGATGGCTCAAGGGGGGGATAACCGAGTGGTCAGTTATGGTGACGGGGCATATCGACTGAGAGGGAACGCATTCTCTAATGTCACAGAAGGACGGATACCGAAAAACGTTATCCAGCGCGGCCACCGTTGTGCGGATACGCTGGAGCTTCGGAGAATCGCTAGAGAACTGGGGTTGCCACCGCACCCGGCAATGTTCCCAACAGACATACCTGAGATGGCTATCCGCTTTCTGACGGAAGAGGGCGACCTTGTTGTTGATCCGTTCAGTGGGTCGAATAAGAGCGGGTTGGCCGCAGAAAGGAATAACCGGCGCTGGATCGCCTGTGACATCATTCTTGAGTACATTCGTACCCAGGCGGAAATGTTCGCCGGCTTTGATGGATTTTGGATTAACCCAGCCATAGCAACAGTGGGCGGGGGAGCGTTGAATTAAGAGAACAATACCTATGAGTTTAAGTTTTATTGCAAGAGTCTTGCGCCAATTGGCAATTATGTTTGTCCTCTCCGTGCTTATTGTGGCCGGATATATCTACTATGCCGGTAAACAGCATCAGCAGGCAGCAATCAACTTTTGGGGTGAGCAATACCAGCCTGATGCCATCTCGACGCAAATTGATTGGGGGTTTATCGGTAACTGGGTTATTCCTCGCGGGGGGCCAATTATTTCTCCGGGCATTGCTGGAGTGTGTCCCAATACACCACTTCCCGTTGTGCCTCTTAAAATTGGTCCTGATGGCCGGGGTTACGTTCTCTGTGGTATTGGAAGTGAGGCTGTCTCTACCAGCTTTGATGTCAATGACATCCAGGATGAAGAAATACGAAACACATTAAAAACGATGTTTGAGGAAGAATTTGAAAAAACAGTTAAGGGGGATAAATGGACGCTAAAGAACTGAACCACATGATAGCTGAGGCCTACAGCCGGGATTTGCAAAAGCCTGAGCTGGTATCGTTCAAAGAGGTGAGTCGCTGGGGGCGTAAGTACGGTTTCCCCGTCGTATGCACTCTGGCCGATGAAAGTGAAGAAAAGCAGATCCACTGGGCTGCCAGTTTGCTCATTCAAGTAGCCGGTACTTGGCCGCGAGAAGATATGCCGGAATTGCTCACACCGGAACGGGGCTCCGCGCTGTTCAACGATGCGATGCAGTTATTGGCGAATGGGCTTGGAGCAGCAAATCAATTGCGCTGACAGCACAAACCTTGTCAATAAGCGGCCTTCATGGCCGTTTTTTTGTTTAAAGTTTGTTTTAACAGAACCATAATTAGATATTGCAGTATCATTTTATGATCGCTACAATCTTTCACATGTGAAAGTTTGGGGGTGGTCTTGATCACCTGCGAGAAACCAAAATAGAGGTGGGTATGGCAAAAGTAATCAGCTTCGCCAACCAGAAAGGCGGAGTGGGTAAGAGTACCCTCTGTATCCAGCAGGCCTTTTATCTGGCGTTACAGAAGAAAAAGAAAGTGCTGGTCTTGGATATGGATGGTCAGGGGAACACGTCCTCTCGACTGGCCCCCAGACGAGAGCTTGAGGATGGTGACTACGAGCCCATCCTCACAGGAACCAAAACCGCAGAGCTGTTCGCTTACGAGCTGGACGGCATTGAGGTCATGCACTGCCCTTGCGGTGCAGACCTCATTCATACGCCGAAAAACGACCCGGATCTGTTTGAGATGGAGGCTGTGCCTCTTGACCAGGCCATGAATCCGGCTCGCCATTTGGCTGAGCTGTTTGAGAACTACGACTACGTGCTGATTGATTGTCCGCCTAGCCTCGGCAGAAAGCTGGTGGCAGCGTTGGTGATGTCTACCCATGTGGCATGTCCAGTAAAGCTCTCTGGCTTCGCTGTGGACGGCGTAGAAGGTCTCCTGAACACGATTATTGGTGTGCGCGAGGCGTACAACCAAGATTTGGAGATCCTGGGCATCGTGATCAACGACATGGACCGCTCTGTCAATCACGACAAAGCCCTCAAGTCGCTGGAGAACACAGTTCCGGATCTGTTGTTTGAGAACAAAATTATGCACCGGCCTCCGCTCGATACGGCGACGACTGATGGCATCCCTGTCTGGGAGCTTCGCTATGGACATGTCGCGGCCAAAGAAGTTGAGGCGGTGTTGGAAGAACTATTAGAGAAGGTGGGCTAAGCGATGGCATTGAACAATTTAAAAGGCCTGTCCGAACTTGCTAAAGCCGCCAAAGGCAAGAAAGGCAAAGAGGTTCTTACCGTACCTGTTGACGACGTTGTATCCAAGGTCCAGGTTCGTAAGCGCTTCCGTAACATTGAAGAGCTGGCGGCAACCTTGCTGACCGAAGGGCAGCAGTCTCCGATCATCGTGTTCCCGAAGAACGAAGAAGGCAAGTTCGTCATCCAAAAAGGGGAGCGGCGTTGGAGAGCGTGTAAACACGCTGGTATCGAGACCATTGACTTGGTGGTGAATGATAAGGTCCAGAACAACTTGGACGAGACTGCTGGTGAGCTGATCGAAAACATCCAGCGGGATGACTTGACTCCGGTAGAGATTGCCGAGGCGTTAAACCTGTTTATTGAAGAAGGTTGGAAGCAAAAGGATATTGCTGATCGGCTCGGTAAGAATATCACTTTCGTATCTACGCATCTGTCGTTGCTCAAGCTACCTGACTGTGTGCGTGAGTTATACGATAATGAAGTATGTTCTGATACAGAGACCTTGAATAACCTTCGTCTCTTGTTCGATCTGAATGAAGAAAGATGTCGCGCCGTCTGCGCGGTGGCTATGTCTGACGGGATTACTCGTAAACAAAGCCGTGAGCTGCTGAATGATGCCAAACGTATCAAAGACGAAATGGAAAAAGGCCCACTGACTGGCTCCCACCAGAATGATGAGCTTGGCGCTGGCAACACCGACGAGCAATCCCTCAACTCGGGTGGGGATGGTACGTCGGAACAAACCGGGAATGACGACCTGAACCTTGCCCAGGAGGAACTGGAAGGGGGTAAAAATTCCAATGGTCAGGACGATGATGACGAAGACCCTTTGCGTGATGAAGAGGGTGAGCACAAAGATCCTGTCAAGCAGCCAGATAACAGCGGCAAGGACAAAGATGAAGAAGGCGGTGATGCTCTTCCTCCTCTGCCGAAGGACAAGGAATGGAAGAACGTCCGGGCTGACAGTTTGATTTTTGCTGTCAACGTTAACCTGGATGGCGAGACCAAACGTGGAGTCATCATGACCGACCGTGTTGCTCTGGTTCCGTCTACTGTCTGGGTTAAAACGCTCGATGGCGAAGGCAAGGAAAAGCATGTTCATGTGCCTGTGTCAGACATTGAACTCCTGAGTGTCGAAGGCTAATAAAGGAGGCCCAGCCAGAGAGGTTGGGCCTGTCAAGAACAGGTGAATATGAAGATCTCACAGGACATGAAAAGAAAATTTGCTTTGGTGAATGCCCTGTCTAAAACGGAGAAGCCAAGTCTCCAAGACCTTCACAAGGCAACAAATATTCCTGAATCAACGATCAAGAGACAGTTGTCTGCCCTGCGTGATGAGTTCGGAATGAATATCTTGTTCGTCAGGGAGTCTACCGGCGAACGAGGTGCCACCGGCTACTACATGCTGACAGACTGGGGGATCTTAGACAGGTCTTCGTTCTTGAACCGGTACGGAAAACTGTAAGGTGCCATAGAGCAGCGCATTGAATGCAAAACCCGCCAATCGGCGGGTTTTTTTATGCTGCCACGGTAGCGGCGGTTGCTGGAGGTTTTTCGGCGTAGTAGGCGATGTTCTTGGTTCGTCTGCTAAGGGTGTCTATGCCGACGATACTCAGCGTTTTGGGAGTGGTATTGCGGGACTCGAAATAATGGAATAGCTGGATCATGCAGCACTTCACCATCAACGGATCGATGTCTTCCAGGTAGATTGAGGCTTCTCTCAATGCTTCGGGACCGTGGTTCTCGATCAGGTTTTCCATCCAGTGAATGGCGTTGATGCCAGAACCACAGCAGGGCTCATAAAAGTCTGCCGAAGACTGTGAGCCAACAATGAGTGACATCAAGCGGCCAATCTCTGGAGGAGTGGGGAAGTAATTGGTGCCCTTCTTGTGGAAGCCAGACATGCTTAGGACGTAACCCAAAACATCGCTGGTGGGGTCGCGCTTAATGGCGGCAGACAGGACGTGAGAGAGCTCGAAGGCGACCGGCTGAAGTTCTTCCGGGATCTCCTCCTTGGCTGGGTATAGGCCAGTCTGCAAGTATGCCCACTGGTCAATAAAGGCCTCAACAAACCGAGATGTGCCCATTCTGTATCGGGACTGCTCGATGAGAGATAAAGCCTTGGATGTAAGTTGCTGTGTTTCTGGTGACATAAGCGCTCCAGTTTGTTCTGACGAAACATTCAAGAGGTAGAAACGAAGAACCCCGCCGAAGCGAGGTTCTTTGCTTTCCTGCCTGATCGCCTTAATGCCGAAGCAAAGACGTCTTGATAAAGTCGGGGCAACCGGACATTTCCCGGTCGATGAAGTCCTGACGTTTCGCCAGCGGCCATTTCATGAACGCCGCGAGCGGGATGCGCTTATTCGTGTTAGTATTGCCTTGCAGCATAACAAAGCTCCTTAATTGCTTGATTGTGTTGTAAGGGCTGCAACGAAGGTCGAAGAGCGATGCGGCCCTTATTTATGATTATTACAGCATCATAAAATAATATCAAGGGACAATAAAACGATACCAAGAAACAAAACTTTCACATGTGAAAGTCTCCCCGCTGTCCACCTCGCACACTCCAAACGCCCAAATAACTTGTCTATCTGCCCAAAATGGGCGCGTAAGCGTCCGATAGAAAGTAATTGTTAGTGAGATATTGACTACACGGAATATGGCTATATCATAGAATCATAAAATGATACTGTAAAAGTGATATGTATGCCAAAGCAAGCAAATCATCTCCGTTTGAAGAAACCTTGCGCCAACTGTCCATTCCGGAAGGAGGGCGCTATCGAGCTGGTCCCTGGGCGATTAGAAGGCATCATCAACGACATCGTTGAAAACGACATGACGACGTTTCATTGCCACAAGACCGTGCATTCAAAGTCAGGTGGTGAATGGGATGAAGAGGGTAACTATGCACCTTCGGGACAAGAGTCGATGTGTGCCGGTGCTGCGGCTTACTTGATGAAAATAGGCAGGCCGACAGTGGCTATGCGAATTGCCTTTGCGTTTGGTGATGCAAAGGTGTCCGACTGGGACGAAGCTCAAGAGCTGGTTGTCGAGCCTTTGGTACAAGGGGACCGAAATGAGTAAGCGATATGCGGTAGTGCCGCATCCGAAACTGAAACGAGAGTACAAAGGTCGGCTGGTCAGAACTACTCGGGTACTAAAAAACGGCTGGGGGGTGATCCCTCTAGGGGCTGTGGCAACGGTCACGCATCAGTCTCCCAAGGGATCAGAACTGACCTTTGAACCATGCGACTGCTGCGGCCTGAAAGCCATTATCAGTCATGTAAGCATGGACTCCATTGAATTTATCGAACCGATTACTGAGGAAGAAGATGGACGAGAACAAGCTCAACATTGAAACGGTCGATGGGCACAACGAGCTGGTAGTCAGCTTTTTGTCCAGAATGGTAAGCCTGAGTGACGAGGAAAAGCAGACAGTATTGTCCTGCCTTCCGGGCACCGGCAAACAAACAATCACCCAGCTCTATGAGGCGCTGCGTTCTCAAGGGCACCAGGATCTTGCAGAGAAGGTCGAACCATACCTCCAGCAGGGGGTGTTTGGGCCGATCTTCGATAACGCCAAGTCCAAGGTGTTCGTTCGGGACGAAGCGCCTTTTTTCCTCATGGATGAAAATCCTTTGAACTGGGATGACGCTAAAGCATTCAATCGCCTACGTATGAGTACGACCTGTGTTCTTGGCCGTGGCGGCTGGACTATCGGTGAGCGCTTTGATGACCGCTTTGATACCGAGGTGGGCGGAACACAGCTTATCGTCACCCAGTCACTCAACGAAAAAGGTGAGATTGAAGGAGGACTTCCTACCTCGATGTCGCTGAATGACTTTGCTGAGTTCCCTAAACAGCCAAGGCCTCCTCAAATAGTCGATTACCAGGAAGACAAGCGATACACGCTTGAGGAAGCGGAAGCTATCCCTGAGCTCGCACCAGTGGTTCAGCGTCTGAAAGAGCGCATCGAAGAGTATGAGGAGAGAAGAGCCCATGATTGACATGACATGCCGCCTCTGTGCTGGTTCCGGTGTTTATGACTTTTCCCCTTCCAAAGAAACCTGCGGTATGTGCCAAGGGCATGGGAAATTTGCTGACGCCAAAGCAATGCTGGTGGCTGCCATCGAGCTGGCAAAGAAGCAACGCGAGCCGGTCATTGAAGTGGTAATGGGGTTGGTGCTCCAGGGTGTGGATGTTAGAGGGAAGGAGCCTGGAGAGCGGTTCAAGGCTGCTCAGGCCTTTAACGCCCCAGGGCACAACCTATTACGATACGGGTGGGATGCTTGGGAGCTCTATGCCCTCCATGAGGGTGTAAGTCCAGAACTTGCATCGCTTGGCCGAAGTGTGATGCGCGAGTGGCATAGCCATTCATGGGGCCGGTTCAGTGGAGAGGTAGGCTTTAACGCCGCCGAGATCATGATCAAACAGGCCAAAGACAACCCAGAAAAAGCAGAAGAGCGCTGGGCGTTCCTGCTTAGTGAAGAATGGATGGTGGAGTAATTGTCGTGACAGAACAAACCAATAAGAAATTGATGCTGGATGAGTCTCCAGATATGCCCCTGCAATTCAAGTGGAGAAAGTTTGGTGGTGCGATTTTTACTGCCACGCAAACAATGGAGCACGTCAAGGAAGGACGTAAGCTCGGGCCGACTCCAGCAGGGATGCTACCTCAAGAAGTGTGGCTGAACCGCCTGATCGCTATGGAAGAAACCCTGCCACGAGGGAAGTTTTTTGACAGATTCCGCCGCCGCGACAAAAACGAGCAGTATGACTTGGCCGCCGATCATCTCCGTCTTGTCGGACAGAAAAAGCGATAGGGGGATAGATGAAAGCCCAGGCATACCCACCATCAGTCATTCGTAAAGGCGCTGTGTTGTACGCAGCCCTTTATTACATCTCTGATGATGATAAAGCAAAGGTCGAGGTTACAGAGTGGATAGTTCGCTCTATTCAGAAACGACGCAACTCAACCAGCGATCAACGCTATGTCAATCTTGCCCAAAAGTTAGATGGGATTACGTGGGGGAAAAGGTCACGGAAGAATGGGGACTTTGGTTGGTTGCCATCTATACCGAGCTGGTGTTTGAAGCAGTTCCGGGAAGGTGGCGAATTGCCTTTTGGCGTTTATACGACGCGACTGGCCGCTCTCAAGTTTGCGAAAGTCAGCTTGCAGGAAGAGGTCCAATATTGCGAGGCCGAGCTGAAAAAGCCTCAGACAGAAGAGGATACTCAGGAACTCCAAGAGGAGCTGGCGGAGAACCAGAGACTTCTGAAAGCTGCTGGAGCAATGGTGAAGCGCGAGCAAAACAAGAAGAAAAGAGGTTGACCAATGTTACCGATCGTCTCCCCCTCCGTAGTAACCAAACAACTTGCGTTCAATCGAGTAGGCGATAAACGCAAGGTTAGGGTTTCGTCCAACTTTTTGGATGTTATGGGGTTCAAGCCAGGTATGGGCATCGCCGTTGAGCCAGGGGAGGGGATGGGCGGTTTTTCGGTGATCCCAGCGACCGATGAACTACAGACACACCAGGTTTATCAGCGCCGGTATCAACCAAAGAGTCGCTCCAACAACCCGCTGGAAACCGTTATTGAGTTTTCTGGACAAGGGCTCATAGATAAGTGCTTCCCTCGCTATACAGAGCGTTTCCACGTCGAAATGCGAAAAGGCCGAGTAGTCTTCACTCCTGTCGCAAACAGAGCCTTTGCCATTGCGGATCGGTTCAGAAAAACCAGCCCTTTCCGTGCCTTTGTGGCATTGACTGGCGGGGTAGACATTCATGTTATGGAAGCGCTTGGCTGGAAGGCTGAGATTGTTTTGGAGCATCGTCCAGTTGAAGCCAGAGACAGAGCATCCGGGCGGAACCTGAGTGAAGTACATGCGCTCAATACGCTGGTGAACAGCTCCCCGCGTATCCTGCTGAATGAAGACATTCATCACCTGGAGCTGGATCGCCTTGGAGCCTTGCTGGCGGAGTGCCCACCAATTGGTTTGGCCCATTACTCGTTGGGGTGTGATGACCACTCAAACGCCAAAAGTCCAAGGGACAAAGAGCGTTCTCTTGAGGATCTCTCCACCATGCTCGACATGGTTTACCCGGCACTAAAACAGATCGAGGTCGTGAACCCTGCCGTCGTGCTGGTGGAAAACGTCCCGAACTTCAAAGCATCCGGAGCCGGGGCGATGATGGGAACGACACTGCGGCGGATGGGGTACTTCCTCACTGAGATGGTCTTGAACGGTCTGGATTTCGGCGCTTACCAGGGGCGAGAACGCTATTACATGGTGGCGTCGGTCTTCCCTGGGTTCGTTCCACCGAAACCTGAGCAGAGAGCTGGTGGACGATTGTGGCCGGTGATCGAGAAGCACCTCGGGGATTGTGCTGACGTCACAGTGTTGAAGTCAATTCAGGCCAGAGAGTCAACTTCTCGCAGGATGCCTGCGTTCTTGACGAGAGAAAGCACCAGTTGCCCGACCATCCTCAAGTCTCAGGATCGTGGGGTAAAGGATGCAGTGTACATCCAAGACGGTGGCCGCATTTACAAGCCATCGGTCGATCTGGTTCAGGAGTTGATGTCGATACCTGATAGCTTTGATGTTTCGTGGATGGCAAAAGAACAAGCGACAGAAACGCTTGGGCAGAGTGTGGATTACAGATTGCATTCAGCGGTCATGGCCGCAGTTCGGGATCACCTGAATGTGAATTGCGGTCGCCATACCGTGGTGCAGCACGGTATCAGAAGTAAGGAAGGTAGATAATGGCAGTCATTTACTACGGCGAGGGAACCCATGACGCCGGTTTCGTCGGGTTCCGTGTCGCACGAACAGTTGGGGTGGCGGATGATTACCGGCAGGAATACTTCTCCTTGAGAGAGTATTCCTACGCAACAGCTCACCGGCTGGCCTACAGCTTGGACCGAAAGTGGGAAGCTGAGGCAGAAGAGGTGAAGCGTCAGAATAAGACTTGTAAGCGGCGACGCAACTCCGGGCCAAACATCATTGCTGAGGGGCTGAGGGCTTATATCAGCATTGAGAACCGGAGCCGGATGGGGGTGAAGAGAACCTACTTCGCGCCTTGTTTTCTCGTCACAAAGCCAGGCTACGGCAATGGGGATATTGCTTTCAGGATTTCCACTCATGGCTACGCAGAAGCCTACGAAAAGGCGGTGGAAAAATATTGTGAGATCCATGATTTGACGGATGAGCAGTATGTTGAGTTGCTTGACCGTATGCCGAGTACAGAGGTGTTCACTGGATACCTGCTGAATGCTCTTTTAATGCGCGGCCATCGCGCTACAAAAGCTGAAATACTGAGTAAGCTGGGGGCTGAGAAGAATGAAGAGGACATTGCCAATGGCAAAGGGAAAAGCGGCCAGAACAGAGTGCGTTGCCCAGAGTATCGGTGGGCGCAATAACAGCGCCACCAGCTTTTGGGACCGTATTTTAACAGTTGAGGAGACGGCCACACTCATTGGCGTCAGGATCTCTGAGCTCAAAGACGCGGTGCGCTATCAGAAACTCCTGAAAGGGAAGGCAGCTCCAGAAGTACATTCGGTATCAGGAACTGGGAAACTGTTTTTTGATGGGCGATCCATTAAATCGTTCATAGAGGACTAACCGGTGGATCTGGATCAAAAGCAAGAACCGTGGATCAGCGTCAACGACAAGATGCCGGTCGTCGGTGTGCCTGTTCATTGCCAGCTTAAAGGATGTTGGTCGGGCAAAATTGTTGAGTACGACTTGATCCATGTTCAGGAAGATGATTGTTCGTGGCGAACGGCGGACGACAACTCGGAAGTCAGCTATGACTTCGATGTCATCACCTGGAGACCTATTTAGGTTTGGGAGTCTTGCATTATCCGGCGGTTATTGCCGTGAAAATACGGATGTTCAAACCATGTTTTATAGCAACACCTCCTTGGGGGCGGAATTATGTTTTTTGATAACAAAGTAGAATCTCACTCGCTCGTAATGGGAGCCAGCGGGAAGGGTAAATCGGTCTTGTCCGAACAAGTGCGGAAAAATGCGAGGCTGCGCGGTGATCTGCTGGTGGATACTGAAATGTACCGTGAAGGTCGAGGGTTGAAACCATACGAGCATGAGTACGCTCGTCGCTTAGTTCTGGGGCTAAGTGGACCGTTGCCGCGTGAACTGCGTGGGAAGCCGGTGACGGTTATCTCTGATGTGTCCAGGCCAAAAAAGGTAAAGCGTCAGCCAAAGCAATTTGTTAAGACCGTGAATGGCGTAACCCTTGAACGCCAATTGGTGGCCGATGCAAGAGATCAGTTGGAAATGCAAACAGGCGTCTGGCTCAAACAACCACAGCTCATCGAGCTGATGGAAGAGTCGGGCATAGACGAAACTCTGGCCGATTTTGGTGAGGCTGAAACACAGATCCGAGAAATGCTGGCGGATGCGTTGGCGATGAAACTGGTAGGACGCTCATGGCCCAAGTGTGGAGCCCTCTATAACGCGGCAGAAAAGTCCGACGTTAACTTCTCCTCCGAGCTTGATGCTGCGGCCAAAAAAGCTGGATACATGGTTCGCTAAATGGGATTTGGTGTGGACAAGATAGATCGGCAAAGTTGGCTCGTTAAATTCAGGCGAGCGAAGTGTCAGGACACTTTAGACACGATGAGGGATGCGGCCATTCGCAACTATGAAGGGAATATTCGTGTTATCGCGGATATTGTATTGGCCCATGAGGCGAGAGAGACAGAAATTGAAAAAGGGATGTTTTGTCGAATAGTTAGATAGTCTGATGGGCTATCAGGTGGTGATTATGAAAAAGAGAATACTTCATCTGCCCGTAAAAAAGATTTACTTCGATCAGATCAAATCTGGAGAAAAACCAGATGAATATCGCCTCGTTACAGACTACTGGATAAAAAGACTAGAGGGGCGCGAGTATGATGAAGTCCATGTTAAGTGTGGCTACCCAAAGGCTGGAGATATGTCCAGGATAGAGATTCGCCCTTGGCGTGGCTTCTCAAGGAGTGTTATAACGCACCCGCACTTTGGAGATTGTCCGGTTGAAGTATTCGCTATCCATGTGAATTGAATGGTGTATGACAACTGTGCTTGGTAGGAAAATCAGGTATCAAAAGAAATTGGGTTATTAAAAATTAGGGGCCATCGGCCCCTTAATTGTTTTAGTCTGTGAACATTGAACAATCGAGGTGGGATAGTGCTTGTTCGTAGCTGTCTTTGTTGTTCGTCTTACGTAGTTCCACCAGCTCAACAATCACTGGACTTAAAGCCAGAGATTGAGGCTCCCAGACGCGCTTGCATTTGACCGCCATGTTGGCATTTACGTCTGTAACAACGTAGAGAAACTCAGGCGCTTCTTTCAATGTCCCCAGGCCCTTTGCCATATCCACAGCCTCAGAGTTCTTATAGCTTCGAGTAAAGCTCAGCTCGTCTTGGGGAATGTAGCTGGCAGTCGCCGCAGCCAAACCTGACACCATGCCTTTACCTGCGCTTTTTGCAATGGCCGAGCTGGTAGCTAAAGTTGGCATTACGGCCTGCCCCATTTGGCTGGCGGATGCCGCCGCCAAGCCTGAGGCGATGTTCTTCCCTGCATCTTCGGCAGTGGCTGAGCTGGTGGTGAGCATCGCAGTTAAAATGATTGTTCCAAACATACTTAATTCCTCTATCAATCCATAAAGTCCGACTTTTTGAAGGGCATAGTGCCTTTGCAATCGGGATAGGCGGTGCAGCCCCAGAACTTAGAAGCTCGCTTCTTGCCGGGCGCTTTTCCTTTCCTGAGACGCATCGGGCTACCGCAATCTGGGCAGTCTGGACAATCCTCAGCCGCGATACGCTTCTCGGGTTTCCCTCGGTTGTCTGGGAACGTCTTCTTGCAAGCCTCGTTCTGGCAGCCCCAGAAAAATCCGTTCTTCCCTTTGATCCGGTGCATCTCTCCACCGCAGTTGAAGCATTCGTGTGAAGGCGGCTTAGCGCCCTCGAAGGCTTTAGCCATCGCGCCACCTTCTTTGGTCAGAACCGGTGCGGCCACTTTGAGCTGCTCAACCATTTGGCAGATCCAGGTGGAAATCTGCTTCATGAAGACAGACATATTCCCGGAGCCGGAGGCGACTTTCTCAAGCTCCTGCTCCCAAGCCGCAGTCATGCCGGGTGATTTGATGGCTGGTGGAAGCACTGCGATAAGCGCATGAGCCTTATCAGTTGCAAGCAGTACCTTTTTCTGACGTTTGAAGTAGCCTTTATCAACAGCGCCCTGGATGATGCTTGCGCGTGTTGCTGGAGTGCCTAAACCGGCTGTGTCTTTGAGAATTTGCTTGAACTTCTCCTCAGTCACGAACCGGGCAATGTTCTCCATCGCGGCAAGCAATGTGGCTTCGGTGAAGTGCGGTGCTGGCCGCGTCATTTTGTTTGCCAGCTCGGCACCATTAAGCAAAGCGGGTTCGCCCTGGCTAACCCTGGGGAGCTTCTCTTGTTCAACCGGCGCGTCGGTGTCTTCCCCCTCGTCCTTGGGACTGCTTTCACTATCAGAAGCAAACAAAACCTTCCAGCCTTGTTTGGCAGGTGTCTTACCAGAGGCCGCAAAGAGGTGACGCCCACACTGCACCTCGATGGAGGTTTTGGTGAACTCGAACTCGCTGTAGAACTGCGCGATGTAGAAACGACGGATGGCGTCGTAAAGATTGAACTCGATCTCAGACATGGCACTGATGTCTGTTCTGGCCGGTGTTGGAATGATCGCGTGGTGCGCGGTCACTTTGGCGTCATTGAATACCCTGGCCTTGCGATGAGGATCTGCGCCAGCCACCAGCCCAGAGACGTTCTGATCGGACAAAATGAGCGCCTGGAGAATGTCCGGAATGTCTTCCTTTTGGCTCTCGGGTAGATAACGACTATCAGTACGAGGGTAGGTGGTCGCTTTGTGCGTCTCGTACAGAGCTTGAGCTGCATCCAGTACCTGCTGAGCGGTGTATCCCCATCGTTTGCTTGCGTATTGTTGCAGCGACGTTAGATCGAAGGGGAGGGGGGCTGACTCTTTACCTGGTTTGGTTTCTGCTTTGCTGATAACAGCATTGGCACCATTGACCTGGGAGGCTACCTGCTCGGCATAGGCCTTATTGACGCACCGGCCTTGCTCGTCACTGCACTCTTCTGGTGGTATCCATTGGGCGGCAAACTGTCCATTCTGTACGGACACGTTCACACCCAGAGTCCAGTATGGTGAGGGGGTGAAACCGGCGATCTCTCGGTCCCGTTGACAAACAAGAGCGACGGTTGGGGTGATAACCCTGCCAACGTGAAGAGTGTGGTTGAAGCCGACATCTCGGGCCAGCACTGTGTAGAGGCGGCTCACGTTCATGCCTACCAACCAGTCAGCGCGTTGCCGTGCCAATGCGGCGTAGTAGAGTGAGACCGTATCCTTGCCATCCTTTACGTTGTTCAGCGCTTTCTTGATGCTTGACTCATCGAGAGCCGTCAAACAAACCCGGCGAATAGGGCCAGAGTAGCGGAATCGATCCAGAAGCGAACGGGCGATAGCCTCACCTTCTCGGTCGTAGTCCGTTGAGATGTAGATGGTGCTCGCCTTTTTGACCAGTCCCTCAACAATTTTGTACTGTTTGAACGCACTCTTGCGAACGTTGTACCGCCATGACTCTGGTGCAATAGGGAGGGTCTCCAGTGACCATGACTTGTAGCGTTCGTCATAATCGTCTGGCATATACAATTCCAGCAGGTGGCCGAACGCCCACGTAATAACGCGGTTTCCTCCATCATGGAGAAATCCATCACCTCGTTGGGAGGCCTTCATTACGCCAGCCAAATCTTTGGCCTGAGAAGGCTTCTCGCAGATATAAAGGTCCATTAAGCAGCTCCTCTCATCTTTGATTCCAGATTCGCCAGCTCAGCCCAGCTTTGGGCCAGACCTTTGACTTCGGGGTAGTCTCTGGAGAGGTTTTCGAGGACTCCAGAAATGACATAGGCCGCTTCGCGGGAATTACCCCTCGAACCGGCCTCCTGGAGCATGATTGATAAAGCGTCGAAGAGCTCAGCCTTACGGCTTGGCTCTGTCTGGTTTCTTATTTCAGAGCTTTGCATGGGTTCACCACTGAATAGGGACGCACGGACTCGCGCACAATGCGGCGATCTGCGTCAGTTACAGCCTGGCTGGTGCAAAAGTGCGTCCAGGCATTCAGATAATCTTGATAGGTGTGGGTAGGTGGTATGCAGCCGGTTACAACATCCTTGGGGATGTTTGTAGTCCCCTCGGCTTCCACAAAGCGCCAATCGTGCTCGTCCATACCTTTGCCGCCATCGCAATAGCGTTCCCAGCGTGACAACTCGTACAGCGAGTAGCCTTTGCCTTTATTCATGGACTTGAAGGTATTGATGGCTTCGTTCACATCCCCGTGCTGCTTGATCCCTGCTGGAGTTTTATCTGAACCAGCGGAGTCATCTTTGACCTTGTTCATCGTTGCGCTGACATTACCGTCGCCCAGCACATGGATATAACCAGGTTGACGTAATGCAGCACCACCGCGCCCCATGTTGTCCCATGCCATCGACAGTTCCCGGCTAACTCGGGCAGGTTTGTCATTTTCGGCAGGGGCAGTCTGGGGCTGAGGCTTTTGCTCGGGGGCGTTAGAGGCACACCCGGCCAGAATTGCCACTCCCAGAATTGCTATCAGTTGTCTCATCGTGTCGTTCCTCATCAAAAATTGTCGATGAGCCCATTCTAAAAGGGGGGGGATGGAAAGCTGGTTTCTCAAACTGCCCAAATTGGACAGATAGGCGTGTGTGCGATCTAAAGGTGTTTTGAGAGCATGTAGCGACGAGAAATACGATAGGAATATGGTCAACCTACATGCTGAAAGCCCTTAACAAGTTATTTGGTGGGCGAAGTGGAGTGATCGAGACCGCGCCGAGCGCCAGAGTGTTGCCGCTTAAAGACGTGGAAGATGAAGAAATCCCTCGATACCCACCTTTTGCCAAGGGCCTGCCAGTGGCCCCACTAGACAAGATACTGGCAACCCAAGCTGAACTGATTGAGAAAGTGCGGAACTCTCTCGGTTTCACTGTGGACGACTTCAACCGGCTTGTTTTGCCGGTGATCCAGCGGTATGCCGCGTTTGTTCACCTGTTGCCAGCTTCCGAATCACACCACCACCGTGGCGCTGGTGGTCTGTTCCGACATGGGCTTGAAGTGGCCTTCTGGGCAGCTCAGGCATCTGAGTCAGTTATCTTTTCCATCGAGGGGACGCCTCGGGAACGCCGTGACAATGAGCCGCGTTGGAGACTGGCGAGCTGTTTCTCTGGGCTGCTGCATGATGTGGGTAAACCGCTCTCGGATGTGTCCATTACGGACAAAGACGGGTCAATCACATGGAACCCGTATTCGGAGTCACTTCATGACTGGGCACACCGTCACGAAATCGACCGTTACTTTATCCGGTGGCGCGACAAGCGACACAAAAGACATGAGCAATTCTCGCTGCTGGCGGTGGATCGAATTATTCCGGCTGAGACTCGGGAGTTTCTGTCCAAGTCTGGCCCGTCCATCATGGAAGCGATGCTGGAAGCTATCTCAGGAACCAGCGTCAATCAGCCTGTGACCAAGCTGATGCTTCGCGCTGACCAAGAGAGCGTCTCACGGGACCTTCGCCAGAGTCGTCTCGATGTGGACGAGTTCTCCTATGGTGTGCCCGTCGAGCGTTACGTGTTCGATGCCATCCGCCGCCTGGTTAAAACCGGAAAATGGAAGGTCAATGAGCCAGGCGCGAAAGTCTGGCACCTCAACCAAGGTGTATTCATTGCCTGGAAACAGCTTGGGGACCTTTATGACTTGATCAGCCACGACAAGATCCCCGGTATCCCACGAGACCCTGACACACTGGCCGACATTCTCATCGAACGTGGTTTTGCTGTACCAAACACGGTGCAGGAGAAGGGTGAACGTGCGTACTACCGCTACTGGGAAGTTTTGCCTGAGATGCTCCAGGAGGCGGCGGGTTCGGTGAAGATCTTGATGCTCCGACTCGAATCAAACGACCTGGTGTTTACGACTGAGCCTCCTGCGGCTGTTGCTGCGGAAGTTGTTGGTGATGTTGAGGACGCTGAGATTGAGTTCGTTGATCCTGAGGAAGCCGATGACGGTGACGACCAAGAGGAAGGTGAAGCAGCTCTGAACGATGACATGTTGGCCGCAGAGCAGGAAGCAGAGAAAGCTCTAGCTGGCCTTGGCTTTGGTGATGCGATGGAGATGCTGAAAAGCACCTCCGATGCTGTCGAGGAGAAGCCAGAGCAAAAAGATGCGGGACCAACGGAATCATCTAAGCCTGACGCTGGCAAGAAGGGTAAGCCGCAGAGCAAACCGGGCAAAGCAAAACCGAAGAGTGATACGGAGAAACAACCCCATAAACCAGAGGCAAAAGAGGATCTGTCCCCTCAGGACATTGCCAAAAACGCACCACCTTTGGCAAACGACAATCCGTTACAAGCACTCAAGGATGTTGGGGGTGGACTGGGGGACATCGACTTCCCGTTTGACGCATTCAACGCATCGGCAGAGACAACCAGCACTGACGCAACAAACTCAGAAATCCCAGATGTGGCAATGCCCGGAAAGCAAGAGGAGCAGCCAAAACAGGACTTCGTTCCACAAGAACAAAACTCCCTGCAGGGCGATGACTTTCCAATGTTCGGTGGTTCTGATGAACCGCCATCATGGGCGATTGAGCCGCTCCCTATGCTGACTGACGCACCAGAACAACCAACGCACACGCCAGAAATGCCGCATACGGACAACGTTAATCAGCATGAGAAGGACGCAAAGACCTTGCTCGTTGAGATGTTGTCTGGATACGGGGAAGCATCGGCGTTGCTTGAACAAGCGATCATGCCTGTTTTGGAAGGTAAAACGACGCTGGGCGAAGTCCTATGCCTGATGAAGGGGCAAGCCGTCATTTTGTACCCGGATGGCGCTCGGTCGCTGGGTGCGCCGTCAGAGGTTCTCTCGAAGCTGTCCCACGCCAACGCGATTGTTCCGGACCCGATTATGCCAGGTCGCAAAGTTCGTGATTTCAGCGGAGTGAAGGCAATTGTACTGGCGGAGCAGCTTTCAGATGCAGTCGTGGCGGCCATTAAGGATGCCGAGGCGTCAATGGGTGGATACCAGGATGCCTTTGAGCTCGTCTCTCCCCCTGGCTTGGATGCAAGCAAAAATAAGTCTGCACCGAAACAACAAAGCCGAAAAAAGGCGCAGCAGCAGAAGCCTGAGGTTAATGCCGGTAAAGCCTCGCCTGAACAAAAGGCGAAAGGTAAGGACTCCCAGCCACAGCCGAAGGAGAAGAAGGTCGATGTTACTTCTCCGGTTGAAGAGCAACAGCGCAAGCCGGTCCAAGAAAAACAGAACGTGGCTCGCCTTCCTAAGCGGGAGGCTCAACCGGTGGCTCCTGAGCCCAAAGTTGAGCGTGAGAAGGAATTGGGACACGTCGAGGTGCGAGAAAGGGAAGATCCAGAGGTTAGGGAGTTTGAGCCGCCTAAGGCGAAAACAAACCCGAAAGACATCAACGCGGAAGATTTCTTGCCGTCTGGTGTTACGCCTCAGAAAGCACTCCAGATGCTCAAGGACATGATCCAAAAACGCTCGGGCCGATGGCTCGTGACACCTGTCCTGGAAGAGGATGGCTGCTTAGTAACCAGTGACAAAGCCTTCGACATGATTGCCGGTGAAAACATCGGCATCAGCAAACACATCCTCTGCGGGATGCTGAGCCGGGCACAGAGACGCCCTTTGCTCAAGAAACGTCAGGGAAAATTGTATTTAGAGGTAAATGAAACATGACAATGAGTTATGACCCGCTCGCCTACGAGATGCCGTGGCGGCCCAACTATGAAAAAAATGCTGTAGCAGGCTGGCTTGCCGCCTCCGGCGCGGCTTTGGCCGTAGAGCAAGTCAGCACGATGCCGCCGGAGCCATTCTATTGGATGACGGGGATCTGTGGCGTGATGGCGATGGCTCGTTTGCCCAAGGCTATCAAACTTCACCTGCTCCAAAAGCATTTGAAGGGGCGTGATCTGGAGTTTATTTCCATTGCGGAGCTCCAAAAGTACATCAAGGACACGCCGGACGATATGTGGCTTGGTAGTGGGTTCCTGTGGGAAAACCGCCATGCCCAGCGCGTGTTTGAGATCCTGAAACGCGACTGGACTTCCATCGTAGGGAGAGAGTCCACGGTCAAAAAGGTTGTCCGGAAGATACAGGGTAAGAAAAAGGAGCTGCCAATCGGCCAGCCCTGGATTCACGGGGTAGAGCCCAAAGAAGAGAAGCTGATGCAGCCACTCAAGCACACTGAGGGGCATTCGCTGATCGTTGGGACCACCGGCTCGGGCAAGACCCGTATGTTCGACATCCTGATTTCACAGGCCATTCTGCGTGGGGAAGCCGTGATCATCATAGACCCGAAAGGGGATAAGGAGATGCGGGACAATGCCCGACGTGCCTGTGAAGCTATGGGGCAGCCGGAAAGATTCGTCTCATTTCATCCAGCATTCCCGGAAGAGTCGGTGCGTATCGACCCTCTGCGTAACTTCACCCGCGTGACTGAAATCGCAAGTCGTTTGGCAGCGTTGATCCCGTCCGAAGCAGGGGCCGACCCGTTCAAATCATTTGGATGGCAGGCACTGAACAACATCGCTCAGGGCTTGGTCATCACTCATGATCGTCCCAACCTGACAAAGCTCCGCCGATTCCTTGAAGGTGGCGCTGCTGGCTTGGTCATCAAGGCCGTTCAGGCTTACTCAGAGCGAGTTATGCCCGACTGGGAGGCAGAAGCAGCGGCTTACTTGGAAAAAGCCAAAAACGGTTCGCGTGAGAAGATCGCTTTCGCGTTGATGAAGTTCTACTACGACATCATCCAACCTGAGCACCCGAACTCTGACCTGGAAGGCTTGCTGTCGATGTTCCAGCACGACCAAACCCACTTCTCCAAGATGGTGGCGAACCTCCTGCCGATCATGAATATGCTGACGTCCGGGGAGCTAGGCCCTCTGCTGTCTCCAGACTCATCTGATCTGAGCGACGAACGCCAGATCACCGATTCCGCAAAAATCATCAACAACGCTCAAGTTGCTTATCTGGGGCTCGACTCCCTGACCGACAACATGGTTGGTAGTGCTATGGGGTCCATCTTCCTGTCAGACCTGACAGCGGTTGCCGGTGACAGATACAACTACGGCGTCAACAACAGACCCGTAAATATCTTTGTTGATGAGGCTGCCGAGGTGATCAACGACCCGTTCATCCAGCTCCTGAACAAAGGTCGCGGTGCGAAACTTCGTCTTTTCGTTGCAACTCAGACTTTTGCTGACTTCGCAGCTCGACTGGGTAGCAAAGACAAAGCGCTCCAGGTGTTGGGGAACATCAACAACACGTTTGCTCTGCGTATCGTCGATGGTGAAACCCAGGAGTATATCGCGGATAACCTGCCGAAGACCCGGCTCAAGTACGTCATGCGGACTCAAGGCCAGAACTCGGATGGCAAGGAGCCCATTATGCACGGAGGCAACCAAGGCGAGCGTTTGATGGAGGAGGAAGCTGATCTGTTCCCAGCCCAGTTATTGGGAATGCTTCCGAACCTGGAATACATAGCCAAAATTTCAGGCGGAACAATCGTAAAAGGCCGTCTGCCCATATTGACCCAGTAAGAGCAGAGCTATGTGTGACAAGAAGTATAGAGATTACGAGGTAGCCATCATGGTCGATGTGAACCCTTTCGACAGGGTTATGAATGAATTGAAAAGTCGTGGCCGCAAGAACGCTCACATCCTGAGCATCCTCCAATTCGACTGGCCTGCATCGGAGGCCATCATCGAGAAGCTGAGCTGCTACATCACAGACGGGATTAAGGCTAATCAGGAGCCTGTGATTTACCCGATCATTGAAGAAGCTCTGCATCGCTACAGCCAGCTCGTGTTTCATGAGCAGAGAGAGAAATATGAAGACCCGGCCAGAATTGGGGCATTTCTGGAAACCCTGATCACCGAAACCTGCCGGGCGTTGGAAGTGCAAATTGTCGATAGTGGCGGTGATTCATGGTCTGTCGATTCAGGAGAGTCGTTCTCACTGTGGCTTTCTTCCCATCCAGGAGAACTATCCATTAACCCGCAGCCCCATGAGGATGAGACCTCTTTGCGTGGCTTGCTGTATGAGCTCATCACCTGTGAGAGCGTGAAAACTGTTTTAAGGAGAACCGACTATGAAGAAGCCGTGGTTGCTGGTCGCATGGCTGCTGGTTATTGAGTTGCTGGCAATATTGCTGCTGATCCCTGGCGACTGGACAGACAGAGCCATCAAAAGGGAATCCGTGCTGGTGGAACAGAGTCTTGGTGTCGAAGCAAGAGACTGGATACAGAACAAAGCATCTACCTGGTTCAGGTCGAGCGTTATTGATTCAGGCTTCTATGAGGGGATGTACCAAACGCTGATCCCATCAGAAGAGGAGCGCCAGAAGTCCAAGGGGATGCAGGATATGGGCAAGGGCTGGTTTGTGTGGGTCAAAGGCCGCATGGAAGCCTTTGTCAACGTCATTTACCAGTTCTACACACGGTTGGCGCTGTTAGCCGCGTGGGCTCCCTATATGCTGATCCTGTTCGTACCTGCGGTATATGACGGGATGATGACATGGCGAATTAAGCGGACCAACTTCGATTATGCGAGTCCGGTTCTCCATCGTTATAGCGTTCGCGGAACGATGTACCTGATGGCCGGATTGTTCATCGCGTTCTTCATCCCCATAGCGCTCGATCCGGTTGTCATCCCGATGACAATGATGACGTGCTGTGTCCTGGTTGGCCTGACGTTCGGCAACCTCCAGAAACGGGTATAGGGAGGGAGGATGAGCTACTCCGTTATAAATCAAGATGGGGTGCATCTGTGCGACATCCCATTGAACGTCTACCAGGTGATACGTCGCCAATCCTTGTCTGCGTTGTGGCTTTACTGGGCGCAGAGCTTGAATTTGGTGAAGGTGCTCATTGCTTGCGTCGGAAAGATGATCTTTGTGATGCCGGTAATGTGGTTCTGGGTGCTGGTGGTGTGCCGCTTGGTTGAACCAGAACGTATCTCAGACGTGCCAGGACTTATCTCTCCGGACGTGATCGGGTGGGCCGCTGGTGCGGCCATCACCCTCATTATCTATTCCGTTTTTACACGCCCAGCTTTGTACGGATACCACAACTTTTTCAAGCAGCATATTTGCTCAAGAGTAAAGCAAGTAACGCCGGAACTCAGAACAGTCACTGGGCCACTGTTCTTTTACCGAAACGAAATTGGAACGATATAGAGAGGAACCATGAAAGTAACCAATAAACTCAAACTGCTGGCACTGGGGCTGTGTATGGCCGGTACTGCCATCGCGGCTCCTGATGTGCTCAATGACGACGCAAAGCTCAAGAACCTTGAGAAGGTGTGTCCCGACTGTAAGATGGTGGCAAAAGATGTACTCAATCTGCGGGTTGAAAACTGCCAGCTCAAAGACACTTCCAGTGCAATGATGATTGGCACCATGCAAAATGACCCTATGTTTTCGTTTATGCTGGCAGTACACACAGCGGCAGGCTCGGAGGCATACAAAACGGTAGTTGGTGCCGCTGGCAACCATGTTGACTGTGAAAACCCGTTGAACTGGATCAAGCTGACCCAGCAAGCGATTAAAGGAGGCAAAGTCTAATGCGTAAGAGAGATTTCTTTTTTGGAGAGGTGTATGAGGGGGGTGCAGGAGCCACTCTACGACTGAGTGATATGGAACCATTGGCAAGAAAAGTGTCGGCAGAGTTCTTCACTGCACAACTGAACCGTATGCTGAAAGAGCATGACGGTCAGTTGACGCTCAGCGATGGAACGTCGTACCCCAGCTTTTGGAGCTTCATCGACAAGGTTGTTCCAGAGCAGGTTGGTTTCGTGGAGATCTACGCTCGGCAGGATGTTAACGATAATGTTGAAGCGACACTGGCGTGTGACATCGTTTTGGTAAATGGTGTGATCACCGTTAAACCTCACTGGTGTGCTTACAAAGACATCAGGGCTGACGAAGTGATTTCCACCTTACTGGTGCCTTTGCATTTGAAGGCTCTCCAGGGTAAGGCTTACATTCGCTGGGATGATGGTGAAACCGAACCTCTGTTACAAAACGACGACTATCAGGCTGAACTTGAAAATGTGTTTAGTGTTTCCAAGTACCCATCAGCCATGAGCTGGGGCGATACAGCAGACCAGAAGGTTAAGCAGTACAAGATGGACCTTGAGTGCGCCACAGATGTTGGTTGTCGAGGTGTCTCATCAGAGCAAGCATGGGATGCTTATCGAGAACTCCGTTACAATAGAACAGTGTGAAACAAGCGGCCATTGGCCGCTTTGAACTTTCACATGTGAAAGTTTTTCGCCTCCCGCTCTTATCATCTCCTCGAATAAACCTCCATAAAGTGCCCAAAATGGGCCGTAACAGCACTGTTCCTAGATTGATCAATTAAGAGACGATTACTCCGTGATGACGACAAGTTATTTGGAGGGTCTATGTCCGCACAAGCTCACGTCAGAGAAAGCGAAAGCTCATCTGGTTCATTCATCTCCTGGCAGTTCCTTGTCTGGCAGGTGATGTTCGTTATAGGTGTTGTTGCAGGGATGAACCTGGAACACGCATTCAATTTTCTAGGTTAATGGGAGGAAGTGTGAACCTTAATAAACAATTTTTCTGGTTTTTGATGAACGCGGTGCTGATGTGCATCTTCATCGTTCCAGTGGCCGTCGCGTTTTGGCTGTCTGCTTTTGCGGCAGGTTTTGACTGGAGTCAGTGGGTTAAGTTGGCTGCTGATACGGCCAACAGAGCTGCAAGTGACCCGGCCAAGGCTCTGGGCACGGTTCAGACCTACTGGGGCATTCTCAGCTTCTTCCTGCTGGCGGCGTACAGTCTGATGTTCAAGTTTAAAGCCAATGCTAACAAGGAAGTGAAAACTCTGGGGGTGGCCCGACCAGCCAATGAAGTTAGCGTTGCGGCTTCGGAAAAACATTCGGAAGCGGTTCCTCAAAATCAATAACCGATCCAGTAAACGCAAAAAAGGCGGCTTAGGCCGCCTTTTTTTATTTGTCGCTGGAAGTGCCCGAAAAGGGCGCGAAGCCGTGGCAGAAAATCAGTGACCCTGAATGAGAATACAGGCCACTAGGAAAAGAAGAGGGTTGCTATGAAGCCTGTAAAGATACCGCGCCGGGTCGATGAGCCCCCGCATCTGCTGTTGTGGAGCGCAGATGAGTTGGCCCCGATGCTTTTGGGGCTAACGATAGGGGTCATCATCGGTAAGGCCCTGATCTGCTTTCTGGGGGGGTTACTTGTAACCAACCTTTATCGCCGATTCAGGGATAACCATCCGGATGGATACCTGCTCCACATGATCTACTGGGCCGGGTTCATCATGACCAAGGCCAAATCTCTCAAGAATCCGTTTGTCCGGAGGTATTTGCCTTGAACCTGAAAAAGTATCTCAAGACCTGGGAAGGGACCCAAACAGAAAATAAGTGGGGACGAATCTTCCAGGGTGGTCTTATTGCTATCGTTTTCCTGCTGGTGGTCCAAGTATTCAGCAAGGAAACCATCGTCACTATCCAGCCTTTCACGCTCACGGAAGAAGCCTGGGTGACGAAAAATAACGCCTCTCAGTCCTATAAAGAGGCTTGGGGTTTCGCTTTTGCTCAGCTCCTTGGCAATGTGACGCCAGGAACCGTTGACTTTGTGAAAGAACGGATCACCCCGCTTCTCTCCCCGAGCATCTATCAGGACGTGATTGATGCCATCGAAATTCAAGCTCAACAGATCAAGAACGACCGCGTAACCATGCGGTTTGAGCCGCGTTTTGTTGAGTACGAGCCCAAGAGCGACAAGGTGTTTGTCTACGGATATTCCTACGTCAAAGGGGCTTCTTCTAACGAAGAGCGTAGCGAACGCTCCTACGAGTTCGCCATCAAGATTTCAAACTACGCGCCCGTGCTGGACTACATCGACACCTATGTAGGAAAGCCACGCACCAAAACTGTTTTGGAGCAACTCCAGCGCAAAGAAGAAAACCGGAGAAAGCATGAAGAACAACGCTAAACTTTCGCTCCTGGCGCTGTCCTTGGCGCTTGGAACTTCAATGGCCTATGCCTCGGATGACATTCCTGTTGTCCCGGCCAGTGTTATGAAAAAGGATGTTCCTGCCCCTGTGACGTCAGGACAAAGCTCCCATGAGGTTGTGGGCAGCATGAATGAAAACCCCTTACTGACGATGAAGCCGGGGGTTAACCAGATCATCCCGATAGCCGTTGGTCATCCGAACCGAATCGTCACGCCTTTCAGCAATCCTGAGATCGTTTCAACATCTCTGACCGGGGCGACGGATAACGGCCAGTGTGGTGAGGTCTGCATCAAAGAGAATGTGGTCTATGTCGCCACGGATAAGCAGTATCCGGTGACTATGTTCATTACTGAAAAAGGCTCGGAAGCCCAAGCTCTCAGCCTGACGATGGTTCCCCGTCGTATTCCGCCCAGAGAAGTCTTTCTCAAGCTCGATGGTGGTGTAGGTATCACTGGTGCTTTTGCCAATACCAAGGCTGAGACCTGGGAACAGAGCCAGCCTTATGTCGAAACCATCCGGTCAGTATTCCGAAAGATTGCTCTTGGTGAAGTCCCTCAAGGTTACACGTTGAACCGCATCCCTGCTGGTGCTGCGGTGCCGAGCTGCGCTCATCCTGGGGTAAAGGTGGATTTTAGCAAGGGGCAATACATGATGGGCCACCACCTTAACGTGTTCATCGGTGTCGCCCTGAACGTCTCTGATCAGCCTATTGAGTTCAAAGAGGCGTTGTGTGGGAGCTGGGATGTGGCTGCGGTGACTACGTGGCCGCTTAACGTGCTTGAGCCCGGCCAGAAGACGGAGATCTATGTGGCGAAGAAGCAGAAGCGTGGTCTCGCACCAACGTCTAAGCGTCCATCGCTGCTGGGAGGTGCCCAATGATTAAGCGATTTTGGACACAGTTAGACCCCAACAAGAAGCGTTGGGTGTCTATCGCTGGCGGCGTCTTCGTTCTTTTTGCGGTCGTGACAATGTTCTCTGGTGAACCCAAGAAAGAAGAGAAGCGCGGTCGCCAAGAAACCATCAAGCACGTTCTCACAGACAAAAACACCCGTGAGATCGGGATAGATTCGTTGTCTGCCGATGTGAAGATGGTGTCTCGTGAAAACTCCGACCTGAAAAAGGAGCTGGAACGAGTCAAGAAAGAGCTGGAGGAAACCAAAACCACTGCCGGGAAATCCAGTGATGTTGGCCGTGAGATGACCCGCCTTCGTCAAGATTTGGACCGCCTGACCCAGAAGAACATGGAATTGGCTAAGAAAGTCGAAACCGGCGCTGCTGGTGGAAAAACATCCTCTTCATCAGAGGATGCCAGAGCCGATGTTAATGGTGCATCTGGTGGTGATGGTCAGTTCATGGAGAAAAAGCTCGACTACAAAGATCCAGCATCCTTTTTTCGGGACGCACCGCTTCCTGACTCGAAGGGTGGGGCTCCTGCAACTGGCAAGGGAGACGGTCGTGATGCAACTAAACCAGGCATCCAAATAGTGAGCTACTCGCAGAAAGCGCCAGAAGTTGAAGAGAAGGACAACAAGGATGATGAGTCTATCTACCTACCTTCTGGCTCCATCCTGACAGGGGTGCTCATCAACGGTATGGACGCACCAACATCTCAAGGTGCTCGTCGAGATCCGTTCCCTTCGACCCTCAGGATTCAGAAAGAGGCTATTTTGCCTAACCGCTTCCGTGCGGATGTTCGTGAGTGCTTCCTGATTGTTTCAGGCTATGGAGATCTCAGTTCAGAGCGAGCGTACCTGCGTGGCGAGACCTTCTCGTGCGTTCGGGATGATGGGGGGGTCATAGAAGCGAAGCTGGATTCCTATGCAGTGGGTGAAGACGGTAAGGCCGGTGTCCGTGGTCGCGTCGTATCGAAGCAGGGGCAAATCATCGCCAAGAGCTTGATGGCAGGCTTCCTTGGTGGCGTTTCCGAAGCCTTTGACGTCAATCCTGTGCCGGTCGTCAGCACTAACCCTGGCTCAAATACCCAGTACCAGTCTGTGTTCTCCGACCAGATGTTGCAGGGAGCAGCAGTGAAGGGGGCCAGTAAGGCGCTAGATCGCATCGCTCAGTTCTATATCGACATGGCCGAAGGCATCTTCCCCGTTATCGAGGTCGATGCTGGCCGTCAGGTAGACATCATCGTGACCAAAGGAACCAAGCTACAAATTCGTTCCACCGGGGGAACCAAGAAATGAAAAATTTGAACATTTTGACCAGAAAGGGCAGTTCCAGAGGCGAGGCTCAAAAGGAACAGGCAGTAAGATCCGCAAAGATGTTGGGGGTGGGTGCAGCGCTACTTATTTTGTCGGGCTGTTCGACGTTCAACATCGGCAAGGATGAGTATAGCTGTCCGGGAATGCCGAATGGTGTTCAGTGTATGTCAGCGCGAGACGTTTACGCCGCAACCAATGACGGAAATGTCCCGCGCCCAATGAAACCAGAGGAAGTCGAGGCCAAAGCGGAAGCGGATGGCGAAGGTTCCTCAAACGTTTCAGCGAACTCATCTAGCTCCGGAGACCCGGTGATTGACAACTATGTCGCACCGCGTCTTCCGGATCGCCCGATTCCAATTCGTACACCAGCACAGGTTATGCGGATTTGGGTAGCTCCCTGGGAGGACACCAATGGTGATCTCATCGTGACAGGGTATGTCTATACCGAAATCGAACCGCGCAGGTGGGTGATTGGGGATGGCACACCGCAAAGTGAGCCAGTTTTGAGACCGCTGCAAACGGTACAACACGAACCGAAGTCTGAAACAACCAAATAGGAGATGTTCTTGATGAACGCAAATCAGTTGGCGAATGCCTCAAGTAAAAACAACGCACTCTTCCTCTTCCTGGGGTTGATGGTGGTAGCCTTCCTGCTCGTGCCGGATCAGGCCCACGCTGGTACTGGTGGTACAGCGTTTGACGACGTATGGGTAACTCTCAAGGATTGGACCCAAGGTACTTTGGGTCGAATCGTTGCGGGTGCGATGATCCTGGTCGGTGTTGTTGGTGGTATCGCTCGCCAGAGCCTCATGGCTTTCGCTATGGGTATCGGTGGCGGTATGGGCCTGTACAACTCCCCGACCGTAGTGGAATCCATCATGTCTGCTACTCTGGAACATGCAGAGAAGGTCATCCCGGCTGTTGTGCAACTCAGCAATGGCCTGGGGGTGTAAAAGACACCTTGCCGTTAATCAACGGGTGATAGGGGCAGCCTAAAAGCTGCCCTTATTTTTTGGCAAAAAGTCCAGTCATAACAAATTCCAACTATTTCCTTATTTGCTCAAAAAGGGCACTTCCACAGCCCATGTTTATGCACTCCCTCCCGTAACCTCCAGCATTGGGTTCTTGTAACTCAAAACGAATGGAGAATGCGATGATCAATTTCAAGCCTAAAATTCCGGCGATGCTTGGGGCTCTGGCGGTTCTTACCGCTGGTGCTGCTCATGCAGAGCTGCTGGAATACACCTTTAAGGCTCCAGATGGTACGCAACGGTCTCTGACTCCGAATGCCAACTATGCCAACCCAACGGGCAATATCTCGTTTGCCTTGAGTGCCGGTATCGACCGAAAGGTAAAGATTTCGGTGATTCGGTCGGATGGAACAGTGGTTTCGACAGCGACCAGCCACCTTCTTGGGGCTACTGATCGCATCACAGTGGGTGGAAAATCCTACTATGGTGCGGAACTTCAACTACCGGCTCCTTCCGAGGGAGTCTACAAACTAAGGGCCGAAATACTGGCGTCAGACGGAAGTTCCGTTCAGACTGATGAATACCCGCTTCAAGTCGATACGACAGCGCCAAGTTTGGCAAACGTGACAGTAAAAGGGGAATGGAACCGGGCGCTTTCTGATGGAACGCTACTGCGAGGTCCTAACCGATTTTCAGGTATAGATGTGTCTGCATCTGATGCCGGTTCTTCGGTTTCCTCTATACAGGCGTATGCTGTAGATAGCAAAGGCAAGAGGAGTCCTGTTGTCTCGGTTAATTACGCCAACGGCCAAGGCCAGTTGTTGAACTGGAGCACTGTGTTCCCTAATGGGGAGGATCTATATACGCTTCATTTCGAGGCCCTGGATAAAGCAGGGAACAAAGGGTCAATAGCCTATCCTATTGCTTGGGATTCAGTAGGTGCAAAGTCTGGAGAGAATCCTGAGCCAGTAGCAGTGTATGACCCTAAGAACCCGCAGGCCTCAACTTTTAAGGTTAATGGTCAGGCCCTATCAGGTTTTGCGCCTTATCAGAACGGAATGACCATTTATTCCGATACCTACAGGGTGCTCTACCGGATACCCAAAACAAACTCCTATCCTTCTTCACCTTACGGTGCTCAAAGCGGTAACTGGTGTGATTATAAAAACTGTATTGAAGGCAATATCATTGCCGAAGACGGTACATATGATTATCGGCAGACGCAAGCTGATGTATTCCAGCAACATGGGACAAAAACTAAGTCGTTTATTATTTACGACTGGGTTATGAACTCTCTTGGTAATACATCCGTCAGTGTGAAAGCTGATCCATCGGTTAGCTTGGCTCCCATCGGTAAGTATGTTGAATATCTTAGGGATGATGGTCAGTGGGTCCGCGGTGAAACCATTAATATGAGCTCAGTTAACCATTATAAAAAACTGAGATTTCATGTTGAGCCGAGACCTTACGCTCAGGAGTTATGGGGATCTTGGTTGCCTACTACTAAAATTCCGGCAAATGCTTCTTATGCAGAAGTGGATACGGATATATCGTTCAGTGGGCGCTCATGTTCATGGCCTGGATATTGGTCTCGACCGGAAGGGAAGCCTGAACTTCCGTCTGATCGGATTGGGGCAACGTTCTGCTATGACCTTAACCCTCCTGAAATTGCTGGGTTAGAACGAAATGGGCGGATTTTTAAAGCTCATTTCCGTGAGCCTGATTCATTTGACGGTTGGGGTGTTAACCAGTGGGTTATTTCTAACAACTCAAGTGCGTCTGCGATAACCTCGACTGGCGAAGAACGTCCGTTGTCTCGTACTGAAGTTCTTCGTAGTAGCACAAATGATTGGTTTTTCACATTTTCTGCTGAGAATCTGTCAGAGGGCACATATACCGGCATATCTCTCGTAGCTAAAGATGCTTTCGGTAATGAGGTTAAGCAGGTATTCACTGGCTCCCAATATGCTATGAGCATAGATAATTCAGCGCCGACACTAACCGTATCGATCAGTGATGGAGCACCAATCCAGTCTTTGGATGATGTTGTAATCACCTTGACTGATACTGCCGACCCGAGTCCTAAGCTGACCTCTATTGCCCTCGTCGGAGGCCCAGCCGATGACAAGGTGCAGTTGTCTTGGCGTGAGGAGTCGAAAGGTCGATTCCGCCTTGAGTACCCGGTAATGTTCCCGTCTTTGAAGGAAGGGGAATCTTACACGCTGACTGTTTCCGGTGAGGACGCACAAGGCAACGCGGTTCAAAAGGCGGTTGGCTTCGAGTACAAACCGCGTCAGGTGATGCTGGCGGATGGGATGGATGGCAAGGTTATGGTCCCCGCTGTCACTCATGAATTTGTTCATGCAGATGGCAAGCGGATCATCGAGACCAAGCCGCTGACGCTCAGTGATGGTGCTGTCGTGACAGGTTCATACGACGTGTTTGCGACCCTCCGTTCTGATGCGAAAGTGCCGCTGGTGGTGAATGGGGTGCGTATCGAGCCGGGCCAGACAATGGGGATCATGAGCCAACATGATTTCGGTGCGTCAGGTGGTCGTTTGAGCATTCCGGTTAAACCGGCTGTTCCTGATGTGGTCGGCTCTTCCAGTCTTCTTGTCATGACCTCCGCGCCGAACTCACCCATCTTGGTTGTGGACATCAATACCTGGAAAGGGACGGCCAAGCTCTCGGCTGAATCATGGACAATTCGCCAGGTTATTGACCCGGTGAAAATCTATGCCCTGCCAGAGTCGGGTGTGCCTTGCCGGTTCACCACGAAAGAGGATGTGGCTATGGCCGCAGACCCAATTCGT
This sequence comes from Citrobacter freundii complex sp. CFNIH4, assembly GCF_002934505.1. Classification (NCBI taxonomy): domain Bacteria; kingdom Pseudomonadati; phylum Pseudomonadota; class Gammaproteobacteria; order Enterobacterales; family Enterobacteriaceae; genus Citrobacter; species Citrobacter freundii complex sp. CFNIH4. The sequence goes on along the minus strand of NZ_CP026233.1, from coordinate 14,423 downwards.
GACCCGGTGTGTTTGCTCCAATGGGACAGAACTCCGGATGAGGCTGAACAAACTACGCAGGACAACAACGGGATGAAAGTTGCCGGGCTGGTGGGGCAGGCTGTGAGCATTGGTGAACAACCTGTCGAATACAGCCTGTACCTGTTCAGTGGTGACGGTTCCAAGGTAAAAGTTGGGTCTGGCTCTCAGAACCTGACGGTAACTACTGCCTATGGCTCTGTTGGTTACACCCCGATTGATGACATTGCTCAGGTGAATCGCGTCATTGAAGACTTTGATGTGAACTTCAAGCAGAGCAAAGGTCCTGATTGTTCAATCACTCTCAGTGCTGACCGTGCGAAAAACGAGGCCGCGAACAAAGCTGTTGGCAGTGCAAGCCGCACCTGTCTGTTCGAGTGGCAGCAGATCCCCGATGGACTGGTCCAAGACCCGTTATCGGAATCTCCTTCGTTGTCAGGTTCCCTGGCCGAGAACGGTGATCACCCTCTGGGGTGGCGGGTAAGTATTTTCACCCGTAACGGCACTCGGGTGACGTTGAACGACGAGACTTTCAATGTCGAAGCGGTTGACCCACCAGCTCCGACCGTTGAACTAGCCTCCGACTACAACTTCAAAGACAACATCTACTTGGTGCCGATGACAGGTAACTACCTGGGTGATGCCATTATCAACTCTGAACGAGCTGATCTGGATATTGCCATATCGCGCAACTCTGATGTTCTTGAGTCTGAGACCTTCACTCCGGGATGGGGTGCCACCAATAAGGTGTATCGCCGCATCAATACCGATGAGCGAGCGTTGTGGGAGGAGACCACCTACAAGGTGAACGCGGCCTACAACAAGGTGCCTGATGTGAAGACTGAGGTTGTCTACCGGGCTATCTCTGCACCTTCTGACAGTATCCGTCCTATCGTTGAAGTTAAAGGTGATACCGCGATTGACACCCAGGCATTGCCGGTTAGGGTTCTCATCCGTGATCAGTACAAACCTGATGGTGACTATGACGCTAACACGATGGGGGTGTGGAAAGTACGCCTGATCCAGCAAAAGGCCTACAACGAGACGGTTGCGCTCACTGATTATGCGGAAGCATCGAACGGTGAAGCTCAGTTCTCAGTAGACCTGTCTGGTGTGGATACTTCCTCCGTCCGTATCGCTGCTGAGGCTGTTCTGGAAAGCCCTGTTGAGGGTTACAACCGCACAGAGTTGTCTATCAGACCTGCCTTCTTGACAGTGCTTCGTGGTGGTGCCATCGGTGCTGGCGTGGAGGCTCGCAAGTTGTCTGGTGAAGCTCCGTTCACTGCTGTGTTCAAGCTATCTTTGGACGACCGTCAGGATCTCCGGGCTACCGGCCAGGTTGTGTGGGAAACCAGTAAGGACGACGGTAAAACCTGGGAGCAGTTCATCCCAGAAGATCGATACAAGTATCAGCTTGTGAAGACCTTCGACAAGGGGGAGTACCAGGTTCGGGCCAAGGTGGTGAACGTCAACTCAGGTGCGGAAAAGTACACCGAAGCGGTCAGTGTTGTCGCTTACGACAAACCTGATATTGCTGTTATCGGCCCGACCACGTTGTTTGTCGGAAGTGAAGGCAAGTACACAGCGAACCTGACGTTGAACGATGAGCCAATCTCCGGTGGCAATGCCATTGTTGAGTGGTCTACTGACGGTGGCAAAACCTACGCGCAGACAGGGGATAGCATCACGCTTTCGAGCGATGAAGAAACCCGATACCGCCTGTGGGCTCGTGTGCGCTCTGCCACTGCACCGGCTGATGACGGCTATGCCTATGAAGTTGCGAAAACGGCAGTTGACTTCCGAGCAGTGAAGGCCCCCCGTCCTTACGTGACAGGGCCGCGAGTCATTGAGACCGGTAAGAAGTATGTGTTCAAAGCCGAAACCAGCCTGCCTTACCGTGGGATGGACGTGAAGCTGAACGGGTTCTTCACGCTGCCTGATGGCTCAATTGTGCAGGGTGATACTGCTGAGTACGTGCCTTCGGACACTGACCTCAACCAGGCTACTGTAGAAACGAAGTACACCACCTGGATCGAAGGATACCGAGATCAGGGTGCAGAAGCCTCGCATAGCCTACGCTCCCGCGTGTGGCAGTATGTATGGCCGAGCTTCGGAATGCAGGTCAGGAAGAACGCTGACGTGGCTCCTGCGACGATCACCGCGTCAGTGCGGCCAATTGCCTTCAACGGCAAGCTGGAAGAACCGACCTACGAGTGGGAGTTGCCGGAAGGCGCAGTGATTCAGGATCAGCGGCAGGATATTGTCCGGTCCTTTGTGATCAATGAGCCGGGCGATTACAACATCAAGGTGACTGTCCGTGATGCTCGCGGCCATGAAACCGTGATCGAGCAACCGCTCAAGATCGGCCAGGCAGAGCCCTATGCTATCGACCTGCAATACTCTGGCTCGAACAAATACGAGCGTGAGCCTCTGGATGTGCTGTTGCGACCGTACATTTCTGGCGGCCACCCACGCGACCGTATTTCGACTCGCGTCTACTCGGTAGATGGTACGCCGTTGGAAAGCAGCGGTTACTACGGCAGAGCAACTCTGGGCGCTGGTGAGCACAGCATCAAGCTGAAAATAACCTCAGAAATGGGGCATGAAGCTGAGGGCGAGGTGAACATCAATGTGGCAGAGAACAAGTTGCCTGCATGTAGCCTGAGCTCACGAGAGACCGTTGGGTCGTGGATCGTTTATGCGAACTGCGAAGATACCGATGGCCGCATGAAGTCCTACGAATGGACCATTGCCGGTGAGTTGCAGAGCATCAGCTCTGATCGAGTGACTATCAGCAAGGGCACCTATGAAACGATGCCGACCATCTCTCTGGTTGGGGTCGATGACTCTGGTGGCAAATCCGAAGCTGTTACCATGAACTAAGGTTCATTCCTCTCAAAGCCCGGTTCAGACCGGGCTTTTTTTTGTATCGCGCTGGAATTGTCCAAATTGGGCTATTACAGAGGCGAGTCTATTTCCCTCCCCCGGATACACTGCCCAGCATCCAGTAATCCAATCTTAGGGGATAGACATGCGGACAAAATTACTCGGGGCGCTGATGGTGTTCGGGATTATTACCGGCACGGCTCATGCGTCATCGAAATTGGAAATCACCGATCCCAGAGCGGCGAAGATAGAGGACATCGTAGAGCTACCCATCAAAGGGGTTCGAGCCGTCCAAAGTGATGGGCAGATCATGTTCCTCTCTGAAAACGGGCGATTTGTTATTTCAGGACAAATCTACGACCTGTGGAGCAAGAAGCCCCTCAACACGATGTCCCAAATGAGGGATGTAGCGGAGCGTATCCACTTCAAGAGCATGGGCATGGATGTGGACACGCTGAACACCGTTTCGATGGGGCGTGGTGACAAAGAGGTGGTGGTCTTTGTCGATCCTAGATGCGCGGTTTGCCATCAGCTCATGGGTGATGCCAAATCGCTGGTGGATGATTACACCTTTAAATTTATCGTGATTCCTGCTCTGGGTGCTGAGTCCAACCGCTTGGCAAAGAACTTGTACTGCGCGAAAGACAAAACCCACGCGCTCGATGCGCTGATGAACAACACCTTGGGTTCCCTTCCTTCAAAAGAAACCTGCGACCCCGGCCAATACGATCAAACGCTGCTGACAGCTCATTTCATTGGGATTGAGGGCGTTCCGTTCGTGGTTGCTCCGGATGGTCGTGTCAGCAAAGGACGTCCGAAGAACCTGAAATCATGGTTGGAGAGTGTTGAATGATCGTAACCATCAAAAAGAAACTCGAAGAAACGTTGATCCCGGAGCACTTGCGAGCTGCCGGGATTATTCCTGTCCTGGCCTATGACGAAGACGATCATGTCTTCCTTATGGATGACCACAGTGCAGGCTTTGGTTTCATGTGTGAGCCCCTGTGTGGTGCCGATGAAAAAGTTCAGGAGCGAATGAACGGTTTCCTGAATCAGGAGTTCCCGTCGAAGACTACGCTCCAGTTTGTTCTGTTCCGCTCCCCGGACATCAATCAGGAGATGTACCGGATGATGGGGTTGCGTGATGGCTTCCGTCACGAGCTGCTGACATCTGTCATCAAGGAACGGATTAACTTCCTCCAGCACCACACGACAGAACGCATATTTGCCAAGACCAACAAAGGTATCTACGACAATGGCTTGATCCAAGACCTCAAGCTGTTCGTTACGTGCAAAGTCCCCATCAAGAACAATAACCCGACTGAAAGCGAACTCCAGCAGCTCGCACAGCTTCGCACGAAGGTCGAATCATCGCTTCAAACCGTTGGTCTGCGTCCCCGCACAATGACGGCGGTGAACTACATCCGGATCATGAGCACCATCCTGAATTGGGGGCCGGATGCTTCATGGCGACATGACTCTGTGGATTGGGAGATGGATAAGCCCATCTGCGAGCAAATCTTCGATTACGGCACTGATGTGGAAGTCAGCAAGAACGGCATCAGGCTGGGGGACTACCACGCGAAAGTCATGTCAGCGAAAAAGCTGCCTGACGTTTTCTACTTTGGTGATGCGTTGACCTATGCCGGGGATCTCAGCGGCGGCAACTCCAGCATCAAAGAAAACTACATGGTTGTGACCAATGTGTTTTTCCCTGAGGCAGAAAGCACGAAAAACACTCTGGAGCGCAAACGCCAGTTCACTGTAAACCAAGCCTACGGGCCGATGCTCAAATTCGTGCCGGTGCTGGCGGACAAAAAGGAGAGCTTCGACACTCTCTATGAGTCCATGAAAGAGGGGGCTAAGCCAGTCAAGATCACCTACTCGGTGGTTTTATTTGCTCCAACCAAAGAACGTGTTGAAGCGGCGGCGATGGCCGCACGAAACATCTGGCGTGAATCTCGGTTCGAGCTGATGGAGGATAAGTTCGTTGCTCTGCCGATGTTCCTCAACTGCCTGCCATTCTGTACAGACCGGGATGCAGTGCGAGACCTATTCCGCTACAAGACCATGACAACCGAGCAGGCGGCTGTGGTCCTGCCGGTGTTTGGGGAATGGAAGGGGACCGGGACCTATCATGCAGCGCTGATTTCCCGCAACGGCCAGCTCATGAGTCTGTCTCTTCACGACAGTAATACCAACAAAAACCTGGTGATCGCAGCCGAATCCGGCTCGGGTAAATCGTTCCTTACCAACGAACTGATTTTTTCCTACTTGTCCGAGGGTGCTCAGGTCTGGGTTATTGATGCCGGTAAGTCCTACCAGAAGCTGTCGGAAATGCTCAATGGCGACTTCGTTCACTTTGAAGAAGGAACGCACGTCTGCCTCAACCCGTTCGAGCTCATACAGAACTACGAGGACGAAGAAGACGCGATTGTCAGCCTCGTTTGTGCAATGGCGTCGGCCAAAGGCTTGCTGGATGAATGGCAAATCTCTGCGCTGAAACAGGTCCTTTCTCGCCTGTGGGAAGAGAAAGGTAAAGAGATGAAGGTTGACGACATCGCTGAGCGCTGTCTGGAAGAAGAAAACGACCAGCGCCTCAAGGATATTGGTCAGCAGCTCTACGCCTTTACGTCGAAAGGTAGCTACGGGAAATACTTCTCTCGCAAGAACAACGTCAGCTTCCAGAACCAGTTCACTGTACTGGAGCTCGATGAACTGCAAGGGCGTAAGCACTTGCGTCAGGTTGTACTGCTCCAGCTTATTTACCAGATCCAGCAAGAAGTATTCCTGGGTGAACGTAACCGCAAGAAAGTCGTCATCGTGGATGAGGCCTGGGACCTGCTCAAAGAGGGCGAGGTCTCGGTCTTCATGGAACATGCCTACCGCAAATTCCGTAAGTACGGTGGCTCCGTTGTCATTGCAACGCAGTCCATCAACGACCTCTATGAGAACGCAGTGGGCCGCGCCATCGCGGAGAACTCGGCCAGCATGTACTTGCTCGGCCAAACCGAAGAAACCGTGGAATCTGTTAAACGTAGCGGTCGTCTGACCCTTTCAGAGGGCGGGTTCCACACCCTCAAGACGGTACACACCATCCAGGGCGTGTACTCAGAAATCTTTATCAAATCGAAGAGCGGCATGGGCGTCGGACGCTTGATAGTGGGCGACTTCCAGAAGCTGCTTTATTCGACCGATCCGGTGGACGTTAACGCCATCGACCAGTTTGTGAAACAAGGCATGAGCATTCCTGAGGCAATCAAGGCCGTGATGCGAAGCCGTCAGCAGGCTGCATAACCAGGGAGACAGTAATGGACATTAAATCAATCGCAATCGCCGCCATTCTCGGTGCCGCTGGTGGCTTCGGCGGTAGCTACTACGTGATGAGCGAACAAACGGCAAGCATCCATCAGCGTTTGAATCAAACCCCGCCAGTGGTCGTGGTTGACTTCGCTAAAGTGGCGTCGGCGTATCCCGCTGGTGCCTCTCAGGAGGAAGTTGAAAGACTGATGGTCAAGACCAATGACGCAATTTTGAAGTTGAAAGACGCAGGTTATTTGGTCCTTGACGCAAGTGCTGTCGTCGGTGCTCCAAGTGACGTGTACCTCCCTGATGAGGTGCTGAAATGAATTTTCCACTCAAGAAGTATTTCGTCAAAAAGGAATCCTGGAAGCGCTTCGGGGTTAAGGCCGGTGTGACACTACTGGTTCTTTGGGCTGCTGGTGCGGCCTTTGCCAGCCGCTACCGTATTGGCATTGATCCACAACAGGAGAAGTGCCTGCCGGGTTACACCTTCTTCCTCATTGATCTGAACGACCAAACTCTGGAGAGGGGAGCTGTTTACGCCTTCCAAGCCAAGAACATGCAGCCTTTCTACAAGGACGGGACTCGCATGGTCAAAATCCTCACCGGTATGCCGGGGGATAAAGTCGAGATCAACGATAAGTGGAAGATCACCGTCAATGGTGATGTCGTCGGAGAGGGGCTCCAGCTCGCAGGGAAACTACATCTGCCAGAGAGCCACTTTTACGGCAAGACCACGCTGAAAGAGAATAACTACTGGTTTATGGGCAAAAGCCCATTCAGCTTCGACTCACGTTACTGGGGGACTGTGAAAAATGATCAGATCATTGGCCGCGCATATCCCCTGTTCTAAGAGCGTTCTGGTGGCGTTGATATTCTCTGTGGCTGGCGGGGCATACGCTCAAGAGTCTCCGCTCACAGAGCAGGATAAGGCGCTTATTGAGAAAGGAAAGCAAATTGCCCAAAAGGCCCAGAAGATGGAAATGCCATCTCTGTTGCAAAACCAACACATGGACGAGGCTCAGGCCGAAGCCAAGGCATTTTTCAAGCAGCTCCAAACTACTAACCCAACGCTCAAGGAGATGCACCGGAAACAGGCTGAAAAGGGTATCTACTCTGACCATCGGATACTGGTTTTCGCCTCGTTGTCTCTTGGCGAACAGGGGTTAGATGACGTCCTAACGGCGGTGTCAGGCCAGCCTGATTCTGTAATTGTGTTCCGTGGCATCCCGGAAGGAATGAACTTGGGGCAGGGAGTTAAAGCTATTCAGGCGCTCGCGGCCAAAAAAGACCCAGTGCCGAACATCATCATCAACCCTACGTTGTTCAAAACGTACAACATCACAGCCGTTCCCACGATTGTGATGCTGGAGGATGAGCCGCTGCCTGGCGAACAACCAAACGTCGTCGCCCAGGTCTCCGGGTTGTCCGACCCGGTATGGTTGGCTCGGGAAGTGGATAACGGAGAAAAAGGCGATCTCGGCGTTAAGGGGCCGGTGGAGAAAATCAGTGAGCCAGACCTTATTGATGTTGCCAAGAAACGCCTTGCCAATATCGACTGGGAAGAGAAGAAGAAACAGGCTATAGAGCGCTTCTGGACCAAGCAGAATTTCAATGAGCTGCCCAGAGCGCCAAAATCTCGAACACGAGAAATTGACCCTAGCGTCATGATCACCAGTGACATCAGCACTCCGGATGGCACTGTGTTCGCTCACGCGGGTGACGTGATCAACCCATTGTGCGATCCGAAGGAAGTTTGCAAGCCTGGAACGCGGCCATTTACCCAAGCGGTCGTAGTTTTCGACCCGCTGGACAAAAAGCAAATGGAGCTGCTCGCCAAGAAGCTGCCTGAAATTAAGCAGGAACCTGGCGTACAACGGATTACCTATATCGCCACAGAGTTCGACAAAGACAAAGGCTGGGATTCCTACAAGAGTGTCACCGACAACTTTGACGCGCCGGTATATCTGCTGACGCCAGATCTGATTACCCGGTTCGAGCTGGAGCACACACCGAGCGTCATTACTGCCAGAGGCAAGAAGTTTGTTGTCCGCGAACTTGCTGAGGAGGGCGGTGAATGATTTTTGCCCCGGCTTTCCAACCAATTAAAGACGTCGGCACAGGTTCGTTTGTCGCTGCTGAGGTACTGGCTCGTTGGTACGACGAAGGCCGGGTTCTTACACCATCCTCTCTGTCATCACCTCCTTATTGGGGGCTGGTGGATATGGAGATGGCACGGTTCATTCAGGACAACCTTCATTATTGCTTGGATCTGTACCCAGCTCTTTTTCTGAATGTCTCTGAACATACTTTGCAATCAGACGTCATTTTCAAAGCGTGGTGGAGGGTTGTCCGCGACATTGCTAAGAATCACTCATCACGGCTTGTCATCGAGATTACCGAGGGCATTCAGGATGCCTCTCTCGCATTGAGATGGGAGGCTCTTACCGAAATAGGGGTTGAGCTGGCGCTGGATGACTATGGAGACAAAAACTCTTCGCTGGAGCGCCTGAGTCGTTATGACTGGCACTATTGCAAGTTTGACGCGAGAAGACTGCGGTCGCTTGAAGACTACTCGGCCATCCTCCACTGCCGCCGAAAAGGCATACAGCTCATTGCTGAGCAGGTGGAGAGCTTCCCATTGGGGGAGAGCGCCAAATTACTTGGACTGTCATGGCAACAAGGTTTCTATCACGGGAAGCCTGCTGTCATGGAGAAACACTTGAATTACGTAAAGGCCTTACCATGATGCAAAAAATTCTACGGGTCATTGCCGTTAGCGCGGTCTTTTGGGTTCGTTCGGTATCGGCTGACCCTGGGTGCCAGAATGCGGAAGTAATCGGCGGAAAACTGATTACTGACATCTGCTGGAGCTGTATTTTTCCCATCAAAGTAGCAGGGGTTCCTATAAGTGGTGGAGGCGGATCATTCCCGAGTGAAGCCGTAAGCAACCCTCTGTGTATGTGCGAGGATAATCTAGGGGTCCCTCGGCCTGGAGTCACCACTTCTATGTGGGAGCCAGCACGGCTTGTTGAATTTCAGAGAGTGCCTGGCTGCTCATCTGTCTTGAATGGTGTCAGGTTCCCGTTTGATAGGACTAACCAAGGGCATCATGGCATGGGAGACATGGATGGTGGTGATGGTTCTTTTATGCACTATCACTACTATGCGTTTCCTCTGTTGGTGATGCTCGATTTATTTATTAAGCAGACCTGTAATGCTGATGGGTATATGGATCTCGACATCATGTACATGTCGGAGCTCGACCCGACCTGGAACAATGATGAGCTCGCTTTTTTTACCAATCCAGAGGCGGCGGCAGTAGCAAACCCAATTGCGGCGGCTGCGTGTACTGCTGATGCTGTCTCATCAACCGCTGGAAAACCTTTAAAACAGCTTTTCTGGTGTGCTGGTTCATGGGGCACCCTGTATCCATTTAGTGGCAACCAGAATGGTGGAAAAGGTGTTATCCGCGATAGCAGTCTTCTTAGCACAAGGGTTCTGGCTGCTTTGCATCGCCGGGGGTTAGCGTGGAAGACAATGGGTTCTGAGGCTATGTGTAGAGGTGTTATTAGCCCAACACTACCCAAAACGCAGTACAAATTCACGCTATTGCATCCGGTTCCAGAGACAAACTCATCTCACGTAATTGGCGAATCCACTCTTACGTGGGGTCTGGCGCGAACTATACCGGCAATTGGGCAAGACCCTATTTACACCATCTGGCGATGGAATGATTGCTGTAACAATTGAGCAGACCCTAACGAATTTGCACGGGCATTTTAGATTATGCCCCAAAAGGGCCACTACACGTACAGGTGGCCCTTGTCTTCTCAGATAGCATGGGAAGGTTGAAATGGAGAACACAATGCGAAGTCATAATTACTTTATGAAAGCTGTGGCCTCGCTGTTGACAGTAACCATGTCTGCGCTGCCGATACATTCCTACGCTAACGGTAGCCAAGACCAGGACATCACAGCGGTGGGTAAAGAGGCCCAGGCTTTCGGACAAAACCTCTCAAACTCATTCAAGTCGAGCTCGGGGACTGTGCAAGATGGCACAATCTCTATGCCGACGTTGAAAGACGGTCAATTCCAAATGAACGGGGGGAGTCAGATTAATGTCAATGATCTATTCCCCGGAACGAGCGGGACCAACAATAAACCTGATAGTTATTACTTCCCTGATGCCAATAAACCTGATGTGGGCGGTCTGCAAGGCATTTACGACTCTGGCGATGACATGGACAGCGTGGGGAATAATGCAAAAGGGTCGCTGTGGAGTGATGCCAATAGTGCTAATCCATCAATCTCTGGTGCGGCATACAAGGTTCTTCTCGATGCCTCTAATCGATCACGCCCTGATTTCAGTAATGACCCTGTACTAAATCTAAGCAAAAAGACCTATGAGGATATGGACCTCATCGCAGGTGGCTTTGGGGATTGTTCTGCCGAAACAACCATCAATCAGAATACTATCAACGCCCACATTCCAGAGTATGAACGGTGTCAGCGTGTTGTAGATCAAAGCGCGGACTGTGAGGTTGTCCATGACTACGATGCCTCTGTGGTGAAGCACTATGATGGTCCATATAACCTCAAATCTTGTGGAGAAGGCTGTACTGAGTTGTGGATTGGCCGAGTTGGTAACGACTACTGGAGTGGCAACTGTTCGATTTATGAGGAATACACGCGGGTCCAAGTCAGTAATCCAGACGCCATAGTGTCTGCAACTCTTGAGTACGCCAAGTGGGATGACTACATGCAAGTTTGGGTTGGTAAATCAGGTCAGGAAACTAAAGTATGGTCCGGCCCTGACGGCAATTTCCCTCCAGAAACGGCTGGCCGATGTGAATTGTCAACAAGTTGGGAGCGAAACCCTAATATTGATGTCACTCCCTATTTCAAGAATGTGAAAGATGGTGATGTTGTTACGTTTAAGATCCGCGTTTCAGTAACTGGCGCAGGTGAGGGTTTTGGCCGCATAAAGCTACGCTATGACCCATCAAAAGCCATTACCAAGGATGAGTGGGCTCCACAGAGCTGCATGGATTCAGCCAAAGGGGTTGTAGATGGTTTTGCGGAAGGCGAGATCACATGTATAGATGACCCGACTGATGCTACGGGCTGCACAGTCATCAATGGGATCAAAGTTTGCGAATCTCAACTCAAGCCGTCACCTTTGCCTGGTATTCCAAAACTATGCAAAAAGGTTCGAGTTAAAGCTGACTATGACTTTTATAAGGGGCAAATGGACTGCTGGACAGACCCTCAAGGTGAAACGCACTGTCCGGTAAACACGGGCGGGAATCTCGATAGCTGTCAGAAATATGAAGAAAACCCTCAGTGCGGCTTCATCAGTTCCAAATGTGTTGATGGTGCTCAGGGAAGTTCTGGTACGTGCTACGTCCACGAGGATACTTATGACTGTGGTACAGATGTTTCTGTTCCGACCTTGGAAAAGGAAACTGAGTACCAGTGCGGTGGGCCTATACGCTGCATGGGAGATGACTGCCTTGATTTGACCAAAACACAAAGCACTGATTTTGCTCGCGCTACTGCGTTGCTCAATGCAGCCCAATTCATGACGCAGGATATGAGCTGCACAGGCCAAGATGGGGATGACAATCCTACCGGGGATGAAAACGTTATTTGCTCTGCTTTTGCAGGGGAAGCTGGCGAATGCAAGATAGCTGTTGGGGGAGTTTCTGATTGCTGTGAAAAGCCAACCAATATATCTCTTGCCGATTATCTGAACCTAATAATGGCCGTTCCAAAGCTCGATGGCGCAGTGATGGGGCTGACTGATGGTAATGCGCTTAAAGGTGCTTATCAGGTACTTAGGGAACCTGCCCTTCAAGGGTGGACAGAAGTCACAAAACCGTTCACAAGTTATATAGAGAACGTTTCAGGTGCTGTTGATTCGTTCTTCCAGCCTGTAGAGCAGTTTGTTGATCAACTCATTGACCAGCTCAAAGAGCAAGTCAAAGAAGTGATGATGGATGTCATGAAATCAGCAGGCCAAGATGCAGCAACAGAGCAGGCGGCTGCCGCAGCATCTGAACAAGCTGCCGAAGCAATGATGGAGACTGCGACAACATGGCTTAGCACTGCCATGACGATATATACCGTCTATGTCGTTGCGATGGTGATGATCCAGATGATTTATAAGTGCGAGGAAGAAGAGTTCACTATGAACGCCAAAAGAGCGCTCAAGAATTGCACCTATGTAGGCTCTTATTGTAAATCTAAGGTGTTGGGCGCTTGTATTGAAAAAAGAGAAGCGTATTGCTGCTTCAATTCTCCGCTCTCTCGTATTATACAAGAACAGGTTCGCCCTCAATTGGGGCAGAACTTTGGAGACCCCAAAAATCCTCAGTGTGAAGGGATTCCACTAGATAAAATTGCCGAAATTGATTGGAGCAAAATTAATTTGGATGAGTGGCTTGGGATATTACAGCAGAACGGTAAATTCCCTGATCCGGCCTCAATAAATCTCGACTCGCTGACTGGAGCAGGGAATGACTTCAATATTGACGGGACGCGGAAGAATGCTCAGGAAAGGGCGTTGGAGCGGTTGGAAGGGATTGATATTGACGCGAAGCGAAAAGAGGCGACAAACAGCATAGACCCTCAAACAGGCGCGCCAACTGGTGGTGGTGGATAAAAAAAGGGGCCTTTCGGCCCCTTTCTCATGTAGATTGATTACGCTTCTGGGTAAACAAATAACTCTGCTTTTCCCTGATCAAGAAGGTAAGGGAAAGCAACTTTTTCGCCATTATCCAGCTCAACCGATTTTGGAGCAAGGTAGAGGTAGGCCCAAGCTGGTAGCTGTTTGCTAATAGCTGCGTAGATCGCTTGCTGAGGAGCATGGCTTGCTGCCCCATTACCGACATTCACAAAGTTGTATGCGGTCTCATGGCCTGATGTGAAGGCATACGCTGTACCTTGAACGCCAGAGACAAAATTAGGAGCTGACCCTAGGCGAGGCTCCACGATTTTCACCTTAACGGAACACATGTCAGCTACCTTACTTTGTCCGTTCACCCACGTCGGGCAACCCCATTCATTCTTGTAGAACTGATAGGTTAGGCGACCATCTTTGTCATACAGAAGCGTGAAATTGGCACCCAAATCAGTCAGCGCTGACTCAATGGAAACTTTCACATGTGAAAGAAATTTGGCCTGAGCGTCTGCCGGTGAAACTGCTTCGTTAGCAGGCATCCAAGCGATCAAGCTATTGCGAGCGCCATGCTGTTTGGGGCCGATAGCCCAGTTCGCAAGGTTGACCAAGCCACCTTGCCAGTCGGTCATTCCGAGCTGAGGGGACATGTAGCCAGACAGCACGTAGGCTGCCCCAAACGTTTTGGTGTCGGTCAGACGCTCCAGCTTGTCACGCGGAACAGAAGCGTCTTGGATGCCTGTTACCAGGCCACCGGCCTCCGCGATGTTGTAAGCGCGACTGTGATTGGTTTTGTACGCTGTGGGTTCGTAACTGCTGGTGGATGCACAGCCAGATAGAGCTGCTACAGCCAGAGCCACGGTGGTGATTAAAGCCTTTTTCATGTTGTTCTCCGTTCTTACCTGAGTTGAATCTGATTTACTTCGATAATATCACAGCATCAAAAAATGCAACCATAAAAGACAAAAAAAAGCCCCTCGGGCGAGGGGCAAAGGTTTGGGCTGGGTTATGCTGCTTTTGTTTTCTCGGCTTCGTCTGCGATTTCCTTGTCGCCGGTTGCAGATTCCGGAGCGGCTTCGGCCACTTCACCTTCTTTGCCTTTGCTGTGGGCGGAAATGCGAGCCCGTTTCTCGATGCCGATGATTCGACCGGCCAGCTTGATGAGGCGTTGCTGCCATTGGTAAGTGGCGTCGGTGCGCTGCTTGCTGGTCAGTACGGTGTTCAGCCAGAGAGTGTCAACGATCCCCATCAGGGTATCCAGTTTGCGGATCAGGTGTGCAAACTGAGCAACCTGAGGAGAGTTGATCTCGATGGTGTATTCATTCGGGTTGGTGTAGCCGGGCATCATGTCGATGCCGTTGTCTTCCATCAGCTTGTTGAGCTGGGCGGTAGCTTTGTCCAGGTCTTCGGAGACCTTGGAAATGTGTTCCAGGATGACGGTTTCAACCTGGTCGATTTCGTCCTGCTCACCGATGATGCGAAGGATCACGTCGATGGAGAACAGGGAGTTGGAAACTCGCTCAAAGCTGCGTTC
>NZ_CP026232.1:0-62590 GCF_002934505.1 Citrobacter freundii complex sp. CFNIH4 | reverse complement strand
AAGCGCGGCATTAAAACAGACCGTAAGAAAGATGCGATTTATTTGTTTTCCACGCAAGAGCCAAATGACGCACTCGCAAGCAGCATTGGTAAAACGGTGATGTCGCAAACGCCATCAAAAATCTGCCTGCGCGATCCTGATGCCAGCCGTAAGGACTACTCCTTCCTGACCGATGCGGAGTTTGATGTGTTGCTCAAAATTCCTGAGCATTCGCGCCAGTTCCTCGTTAAGCAGGGGTCACAGTCAGCTCTTGCTACGTTCAATCTCAAGATTCATAACAGCGATACGCCAGAACGCGATGAAATGGAAATGGACAACATTATCAGCATCCTTTCCGGTGAGCCGCAAAATGCCGAGTTGGCCGAGGAATTGATAGGTAAATATGGTCCAGAACCCGAAAACTGGATCGAAGAATATTGGCGTCTTTGTCGTCATTAATTAGAGGATGATGTTATGAAAGCGAAGTTAATTGCTATTGCACTGGCTGGGCTGTTAGGCGCGGGAACCATTGGTACGGCTTCTGCTATAGGGGGTACTGGTGTTGTGGTCTACGATCCGACTGGCGTGGCTAAAATGCTTGACCAAATAGAACAGTTAAAGCAACAACTGGCAACCCAAAAGGCGACTTATGAAAGTCTGGCAAAAACTACTGATATTGGGAATTTGTTGGGTTCGTCTACAAGTGCCCTCGCTAAAAATCTTCCTGACGACTGGAAGAAAGTTTATAGCGATGCGATGAATTCAACATCATCCGTCACTGGTGATGTTCAAAGCATGGTTGGTGATTTCAATTCTGAAATTGATGATATGAACCCTTCTGATGCAATTAAAGCGCTAAATAAAAAGTTGGCCGAGAAAGGAGCATATGACCGAGTTATAGCTGAAAAAGCCTATAACAATCAAATGCAGGAATTAAGCGACATGCAGGAACTGACAGAGCAGATTTCCACAACTAAAGATGTAAAGGAAGTGGCTGATCTTCAGGCCCGCATTCAAACCGCGCAAGGCGCAATTCAGGGCGAGCAAGCGAAACTGAAGCTTATGAGTATGCTTCAGGAATCACAAGATAAGTTGTATGAAGCTCAAAGAGAACGCGCCGTAGGTAATTTTATTTATGGTACTGATGGTGGTCATAACCCCGCTCCGTTGAAATAAGGTGATTATATGAAAACGACTTTAAAAGTAGCTTTAGTTTTTATCGGTGTTTCCGCTCTCGCTGGTTGTAAGCCTGAGCATGACAAAGATTGGTATAAGTCGCATGAGACAGAACGAAAACAAATGCTTGTTGAATGCAAAAAGAATGCAGAATCCTTGCAGGATGCTGATTGTAAAAATGCAAGAGACGCAGAGACTGAACTTTTTGTTCATGGGAAAGATAACTCTCATAGTGTGCCGAAGTTAAACTAAATTTCAGGATGTAGTTATGGCATTTGATACTGTTCAACAGATATTTGACATAATTGATGATCTGATAAATATTATGGTTGATACCAACGTAACAACCATTATTGCAACCGTCACACCAACGGTTGCAATATTTTTGACCATCAAGTTTATGGCTCAAGGTGCATATTCCGCTCTTAGCCCCGGAGGGGGCGGGGAGGCGCTTGGGGATTTAATTACACAATATATGAAAGCTGCCGTTGTTTTGAGTTTTGCAACGGCTGGCGGTTTATATCAAACCGACCTTGTACATTTGGCTTTAAACCTACCTGATAACTTTGCTTCAATATTGGTTACTCAAAATAAAACCTCAAGTACAGGGATGGCAGCCATTATTGATACTGGGGTAGACCAGTCTATAACGGCAATACAAACGGCGTTCGAAGGGGCTGGCATTAGCGCTAATGGCATAATGAGCGCAGTAATCGGACTCATTCTAATAGCAGCGACCGTAGTTCTTTGTGGGTTGGGTTCTGCCTTTGTAATTATGGCTAAAGTGCTACTGGCTATAAGCCTGTGTTTAGGGCCAATAGCTATATTCTGTCTCCTGTGGAATCCAACAAAAGGCATATTTGCTAAGTGGATGGGGACCGTTATTAATTACAGCCTAGTCATAGTTCTTTTGGCTCTCGTATTTGGGTTGTTAATGAGCCTCTTTACAAAAATGATTTCCGGTCTTAACGGCAGCGAAGGCTTTGATGCCTTATCAACAGCAATTGGACTGGTCATTCTCACCATTGTTTCCGTCTATGTGTTGTTCCAGGTTCCAGCGGTAGCGTCGAATTTCGGTAGCGGTGTTTCTGCTGATATAGCTTCTGCGGCCCGCCATGCGGGCCACTCGATGAATACGATGGGTAATGTTGCCTCTAATGGGATTTTTGGTGGAGCGAAGCCTTCAGCAAGACCTTCAGCAGCTGGCGGCGGCGGTGGACAAAGTGCCAGCACTAGCGGCAATGCAGGGGCTGGCGGTTCAGGTTTGACAGGAAAGGCGCGTGGTAGCCGGGGAAAAGCTGCATAAATAAACAAAAGTCGTTGAAATTGCAATTTCACGGATATAAGATAATAGAACGCAATGGACAAATGAGGTCGAAACTATGCGCGCAATCGTACTTTTAGGGGTGTTGTTGTTAGGGGCATGTTCCAGCAGTTTCAAGCCACCACCGGAGCCGGACTGGAGCCACACCGTGCCAGTCAATAAAACGCTTCCAGTAGATACACAGGGATAAGGTGGTTGTTATGAGAGAGAAAAAGAAAGGGCTGACCAAAGAGGCCATCAAAGAGTTCAACGAAAGCCGTAAAGGGCTGGAAGTGGACGTTATGAACGAAGTGTTATCTTCACGCCGCACGGCGTGGATAGTCGCTGCGGTCGCATCCGTTGTGGCTGTCGTCGCAATCGGTAATGCTACCTTTGTGAATTACCGCTATAGCCAGCCAATACCGCCGTTCCTGTTGACGCTGAACCCCAGCAATCATGAGGTATCACAGGTTAAGCTGACGCGTGACGATGCCACCTATGGCGACGAAATTGATAAGTATTTCCTTACTCAATACGTTATCCACCGTGAATCCTACGATTTTTATTCCCTGCAAGTGGACTATGACGCAGTAGGTTTAATGTCCACGCCGAACGTGGCGGAAGCCTACCTTTCCCGGTTCAAGGGCAAGCAAGGGATTGATAAGGTCCTGGGTGACAGCGAGACGACGCGAGTAAGTATCAACTCAACCATTCTCGATAGAGAGCATGGCGTGGCGACCATTCGCTTTACGACCGTTCGCCGCTCTCGTAGCAATAACTTTGACGATCCACCGAAGCGCTGGATTGCCATCCTGGGCTACGAGTACAAATCGCTGGCTATGAACGCCTCGCAGCGCTACATCAACCCGCTCGGCTTCCGCGTCACCAGTTACCGCGTTAACCCTGAGTCGAACTGAGGACTGTACTATGAAAAAAGTAGTCTTATCCGCAGTGATCGCAATGGCGCTGGCCGGGGCCACATTCAACGCGGCGGCGCTTCAAGCGCCGAAAAGTTCACCGTATGACTACCGTATCAAAACGGTAGTTTATAACCCGGTTGATGTGGTGCGAATTGATGCGGTAGTGGGCCTGTTTACACATATCGTTGTTGCCCCGGATGAAACATACATCACTCACGCGTTTGGTGATTCTGATGGCTGGACGTTCTCCCATAAGCTCAACCATATGTTTGTAAAACCTAAGCGCGAAATGAGTGATACCAACCTGACCATCGTTACTGATAAGCGATCTTATAACATCGTGCTGCACTATATCGGCGACACGACAACAAAGAACGCTGACGGTACAGAGACAAAATCGTTTATCAAAACGCCGTGGTCAATGAAACAGGCCACGCTTCAGCTGACCTATGAGTACCCGTTTGACGAGCAGAAAAAAGCCTCCAGCGCGGCTGAGAAAAAGCGCCTGACGGAGAAGCTACGGGAGTCTGCTTTCGCTGGCCCTAAAAACTACCAGTACGAAATGAGCGACGAGCCGGAAATGGCAGATATTCAGCCGATCCATGTTTGGGATAACTACCGTTTCACGCGCTTTGAATTCCCGGAAAACGCTGACTTACCGCAGGTTTATTACATATCGTCCAGCGGCAAAGAGACGCTCCCTAACTGTCGCCCGGTTGGTGAACATAACAACATTCTGGAATGCCAGAACGTAGCGAAAGAATGGCGTGTAAGGCTTGGCTGGACAAAGGTTGTTGGTATTAGAAATATCAACTACGTGCCATCAGCTGGCGCAATTTCCACTGGCACAGCCTCCCCGGATGTAAGAAGGGTGCAAAAAGGAGGGGATAACTAATGGCCCGTAAAGTCGATATTGATAGCGAGCTGGATAACAACAACAGCTTCGATGATGAACGCGGGGGAATGCCCGCACAGAAACGCCGCACCGCACCAGGGCTAAAAGCCTTTATCGCTATCCTGGCTATCATCGCCATGTGCTTCGTTGGTGTCACTATTTACACGCACACACGCAAAGCGCCGGACACGGCCAAAGCTGACAGCGGTAATAAAAACGATGGGGTTAGCAGTCTGCCTAACTACCAGTTCAACACTAACCCGAACGTTGGCGGGGCCGCGGCTCCTGACGCTAATCAAAAGGCGATGCAGGATAAAGCCAGAGCGGAATATGAAGCCAGTCATAGCAATGCGGGCCGGGCCAGCAACGGGAAGAAGCAACTGACACCGGAAGAAGTCGCCATGCAACGCCGTCTTGGTGGCGATCTTTCCGGCGAGCAGGGCGGTAGCCAGACTCCGGCCAAAAAAGAGCAGCAAAGCGACGAAGGCAGCGAAGGTAGCAGCGCGTTAGCAAAAGAGCTTACACCTGCCCGACTGAAAGGCAGCAGAGCGGGCGTAATGCAGAATATGAGCATGACCATTGCCAAAGGGACGATGATACCGTGTGGCACGTCTACGGAGCTGGATACGACCGTTCCCGGCATGGTGTCCTGTCGTGTGACGCGTGATGTGTATTCCCTCGATGGGTTGGTGAAGCTGATCGACAAAGGCGCATTTGTTACGGGCCAGATGAACGGTGGCCTCAAAAATGGTCAGGCCCGCGTCTTTGTACTGTGGGAACGAGTGGTAAACCCGGATGGCACATTCGTTAATCTGGATAGCGCCGGGACCAACTCTCTCGGTAGTTCCGGTGTTCCCGGACAGGTTGACTCCCACTTTTGGGATCGCTTCGAAGGTGCGGTGTTCATTTCCGTTCTGTCTGACGCGCTTCAGGCTGGCGTGGCCGCAGCCCAAAATGGCAATAACATCCAGTTTAGTAATACACAGAATAACTCGCAGGAACTGGCCTCTGAAGCACTGAGAGCCACGATTAACATCCCGCCAACACTCTATGACCAGCAGGGCGACGCAATCAGTATCTACGTCGTTCGTGACCTCGATTTCAGTGATATTTACTCACTGGCAGACAACTAATCAACGTGGGCCGGAAGGCCCACTGTTCTTTGTAGCAGGAGATAACTTACATGAATCAATCATCGGCTTATTACCAGCTGGGGCCGCTGCGGGAGTATTTCGAAGATCCGGGCGTATTTGAAATCCGTATCAACCGTTATAACGAGGTGGTTTGTGACACATTCGAAGGCCGTAAAATTATCCAGAACGACAGCATTACCGGCGCGTTTATCGACAACCTGACCGCAGCATTAACCAGCGCCAATGACGTTAAGCGCCAGATGATTAATGACGTGGTATTGCCGGACGGCTCCAGGGGAATTATTTGTTTACCGCCTGCGGTGATCGATAACACCGCCGCTATCGCTTTTCGCAAAAATATCGCGCTGGATAAAGACCTGGCGACGTTAAGCAAGGAAGGTATCTTTGAGTTCTGCCGGGAAATTGACAGCCATAAGCGCGAGCTGGACGACGACGATCTCCTGCTGAAAGAGTTATACCGGGCTAAACGCCGGGAAGAATTTTTGCTTACTGCGGTACGGAAAAAACGAACCGTTGTCGTTGTGGGGGAAACCGGATCAGGAAAAACGGTACTCACCCGCGCCCTGCTCAAAGCCATTAGCCCACAGGAACGCGTGATAATCATGGAGGATGCTCACGAGGTTGAAGCTACCCACCTGGAAGAAGCCGTTTATATGAAATATGGCGGTAAAGATAAACCAGGGCTGGCTACGCCGACGCAGTGCCTTAAAGCCTGTATGCGCCTGACACCAGATCGTATCTTCATGACAGAGCTGAGAGATGATGCTGCATGGGATTACCTTCAGGCATTGAATACCGGACACCCTGGCGGCTTAACCTCCACACATGCTAACTCGGCGATGGATGCCTTCACCCGTATAGGGTTGATGGTTAAAGCTACCGAAGTGGGCCGTATGCTGGATATTTCTGACATTATGCGCCTACTGCACTCCACTATTGATGTGGTCGTTTTCATGGCGAAAAGGAAGATTCGCGAAATCTACTATTCGCCAGAATATAAATATGAGTGCATGAATGGAGGGATAAAGTGAGAAAAGGAGCAGTCATATTCCTGACGGGCCTTCTGGCCCTTTCCTCCCTGCCCTCGATGGCTGGCGATTCGCCATCGGTACAGGTTGGGTTTTCTCCTGAAGGTAGCGCTCAAACGCTGGTAATTGGCGCTATCGACTCCGCGCAATCCTCGATCAGAATGATGGCTTATAGCTTCACCGCGATGGATATAATGCAGGCGCTGGTCAAAGCTAAAAATCGCGGTGTTGATGTGAAAATTGTTATCGACGAACGCGGCAATCGTAATGACGTAAGCCATCGAGCGATGAAATTCATTGTGAAAAACGAGATCCCGCTGCGGGTGGATAGCGACTTTCCTATCCAGCATGACAAGGTGATGATTATTGATGAACGGTCAGTTCAGACGGGCAGCTTCAACTACACCAAAGCAGCAGAATCTAAAAACTCGGAAAACGCGGTGGTGATCTGGAACATGCCCCAGCTGGCGAAACCTTATCTTGAGCACTGGAAGGACCGTTGGGATCGTGGGGAGGACTATAAATGAGAGAAAAATTTGAACGCTATATTTTCAAACATGCTGTACAGCCACTGAAATTGCTTGCTGTGGTAGCAATAGTTGCGGAGCTATCGCGCAGAGGATTAATGTTCATAGGTGTACCTGCTTTTACCTCTTTCATTACGAATATGCTCGGTATTTTGATCATCATGTTAATGCAAAAGCCGATAATGATAAGAGGTGTTTACGAGACGAAAGATCGCTCAAGTTCTTATAGATGGATGCATTTTGCCATAACAGGACTTCAATCTATGTCCGTTGTTGTCCTGCTACTAATACCGATCTATGAACGATAACAGCATGAGAGGCGGCGTAAGTCGCCTTTTTCCAAAGGCTCCGCCCCTCCTGACGAGCTTCAAAAAAAAGCTACAAGTCAGAAGTAGGCGAAACCCGACACAGCTTAGAGATCAGCCGCCTTTCGTTGGCATCGCTCCCCCTGGTTACGTCCTGTGTTCCTGTCATATCGTTTACCGAAACCTGACCGCCTTTAGCCCATACGGGCAACGTGGCGCTTTCTCATAGCTCACGCTGTAGGGTTCTCGGCTCGACTTAGACAGTTCGCTCCAACGCTGCGGGTTTTAACCAGACTCCCCGTCTCCCGCTGCCGTTACGCCTGACTATGACAAACACACGATTTCCAGTTTGTCAGGCGCGACAAATCGCCGCCATAGGTAACAGCCTATGCGGTAACGTGGCTCTAAAGGGGAAATGGGTCTTGAATTGCAGCCATAACGACTGCTACACTACATTTGAATTTTCGGTACTGTGTTCCCCTTTAGAACCAGCTACCAGGTGATAAGAGCGTTAGCTCTACGTCACCCGAAGAAACCACCTTGCCGGGTGGTTTTTTCGTTTCTGAGCAAGAGAGTACAGGATCTTCAGAGGATCGATCAACGATCTTTGATCCTCCGCTATTCCTCATCACCTTCAATATCATCGTAGTAAAGGCTTTCTGGATACAGTTCCATTAGCTGGGATAGCGTGTCCTGTACTTCATCCAGCCGATTTACCAGATGGGATATTTGTTCGTCCAGGTCGCTCGCCAGCTCGAATAATGCCGAAACCCGGCTACGTGAACCTTCGTTAATTACCGCCATTGCTATCTCATGGAGCCTGAGTAAATCAGTTCTGATTTGCGGCGGTGCTGAATACTCGCCATCACTAAAATCCCCGCGTAAATCATCGATAGCATCAACAGCCCGCAACAAAGAGGCTGTTTCAAAATTATCCGGTGAGATTTTTTCCCACTCCGCGTTAGTAATTTGCTCACCCATTTTTTGCTCCTTCAGTAAGTAAACGGCCAATTTCGAAAACAGCCGCTGACCGCCCCGACTTCACCGCTTCAGCTTTCTGGCCGTCAACAAACCAGTGATTACCGTCCGTTCGGACCAGCTCAAACAGCCAGGACATATCGTAAACGTGCTCCGGTATCACGGTCCCTTCCCCGGCCAGAATACCCGCCGTTATGGAATGGTTGCCGCCGCGCACAAAGCCAATGCGCCAGGGCAACCACAGGTCAACATAGTGGTTGATTTTATCCTGCTTCCACGGCCTGCCCTTACGGGTTCCAATGTGCGAAACGTTATCGATATAGCGTGTCAGGCTCCACGGCCACGGCAACACCATGTCACTTGCCAGCGACAACGGATAATCTGCGCCGTCCAGCTCGCCCTCTTTCATCTTCTCGTAAGATTGCACCTGGATAAGCCCCTCAAAGAAGAACTCCTGCGGGGTCATATCCGGGCGGGCATCAGTCCCTTCCTCGGCTACCGCCAGCAGGAAATCACTCTGCACTGGCCGCACGATAGCGCGAATGAGATCAGGCAGCGCCTCAACGGGTAATTTTTCGGCCACCGAAAGCAGGTGATCGAAGCGATTTTTTTCATTGCCGGCAGCGGCTTTTTCTTTCTTATTTCGGTTCCAGAACATCACAGGCCGTAGCCCTCCTTGTCGTAGTCATGTTGATGATTTTCGTGCTCATGCTGCGGTAATTCCACGTCACGCGCACGTTCATATTCTTCATATGTGCTGTAGTCCTGCATGTCGCCATAGTCCGGGCCTTCGTCAGCATACCGCTCATAGTCATGGTAGGGGTTCGCCTCCATTTCCGGTGTGGCTTCTTGCCTCTGCTCGTACCGGATAGCGGCGTTGACTTCCTCCTGCTCACGCTGGCGCAAATCCTGAGACGTGTTTTCAGTACCTGAAGTATCGGGGCCATCATGGGCGGCTTCTGTCGCATTTTTCATGGTGTTTTCCTTCTCTCCGGTTTGTTGGCCAGCTTCATGGCCATAGCTTTTTGCCTGTTGGCCATCGTCATGGCCATAGCTCCGGTTTACGTCTTTGTAACGTTCCTCCATCCCTAAAAAGCGGTCTATTTCGCTGGCCGTGGTCTTAGGACTGTTGCGGCTGGCGCTGCTCAACAAGCGGCCTTTATCGTCGGTGAAAATCTCGACTTCATGACGGGCGCGGGAGATCCCAACGTAAAAGACGTCTTTGGAAGTCGTCAGCGAACGGGTATCGATGTTAAACAACACCCGGTCGCAGGTAAGCCCCTGTGCTTTATGGACGGTCGTTGCGTAGGCATACGAAAGATAGGCGGCTTGCTTCTGGTCCAGCTCGATTTCCCGGCCCTTCGCGTTGGTCAGCGTAAACGTGCCTTTCTCGGTGGCCCCGGTCACGGTGAAGCGGTCGCCGTTCGCCACATCCAGCGTCTTATCGTTACGCGTCACCATCACTTTGTCACCCACGGCCAGCTCGGCGGCCACGCTGGTATAAACAGACAGATTTTTATGGGTACGCGGGCTGAAGCTGATTTTCTGGCCGTCGCTCCCGGCCACGGTCAGAAGGTTCCCCGGACCTGTATCCAGTACGCGGTAAGATTCGCCCCGCTGAAGCCCGTTTTTATAGTCTTTTTCGGGGATAATAATTTGCCCTACCTGGTAGTATTTACTGTCCCGACGTTCGGCCTGCGTGGAGTCAACGCGCTCCAGAAAATTCACCTCCACGCCCTTTCCTTGCAGCTGCAACGCCTCCCGAATCTGGCTATTGAGGATTACCCTTGATTCGTTTGTACCGGAAATAATCAGCGTACCTTCGCGCTGCTCCGGGGAGAATGACAGCCAGCGATTCGCTACAGCCTCCAGCCGCTTATCCTGGTCCTTCTCTGCGCTAATATTGCTGAGTCGGGCCAGTGAGCCGGATATGTGGCCCTCTGCGGCCAGCTTCACCGCCTCAAGCAACACGTCATTTTTCTGGCGCTGAATATCCTTCATGTAGCTGGTCTGCATTCCAGCGCTGATCAGCTGTTCAAATGGCTTGCCCGCCTCTACGGCTTTTGTCTGTGAGGTGTCGCCCAGGAATACCGCTCTGGCCCCGGCCTTCTCGATGGTTTCCATCAGCACCTTCATCTGTCTGGCCGGAATAACGCCCGCTTCATCGATAAAGACCACGCTTTTCTCGTCTATCTTTTTGTCCTTTGCCTTCACGAAAGCGGCAACGGTACGGGCGGGCATACCTTCATCTTCCAGGGATTTTTTCTGCGTACCGTAGGGGGCCAGGGCGGTGACGTGAAAGCCCTGAGACTCCAGAACGGCCTTCGCGCTCATGGTCATATAGCTTTTCCCGGTTCCGGCGAAGCCGTGAGCCGCCACAAAGCGATCTGTCGTGGTGCAAATATCTACGACGCTTTTCTGTTGTTCGGCCTTCAGCGTCTTACCGACCAGCTGCGCGGTGACTTGCTCGCTTGTCAGCGCGGCGATCACCTTGCCCCGACCGCGAGCCTCTATATTCAGCACCGCTTTTTCTACCCGGATACCTTCAACGGTCGTTACCCGATGGCTGGTTTTTTTCAGGCGGCCAGACTTGATACCTTCAGCAACTAACGCCTTCGCCTGGCCGTTGTTCATCCCTTTTTTGTCGGTCAGCTGCGCCTGCCATTCCGCTTTGGTCATGGCTGGTAGCGGTGGCGCGTCTTTGCTTCTCTGGTCAGTCGTGGTGGTGTATCGCGCTTCACCTTCGATAATGGCCCCCTTTGCCACAGCGCGATAATAGGCCGCTTCAATATCCTGCTTTGATGCCTGGCCGATAGCCTTTTTATTTGCCACGGCCAGCAATCGGGACTGGTCAAAAGACGCATCGCGCTCTGAAAGGGATTTAAGCGCAAACTGGATCGCCCGGTCGGCTTTTACCTCCGGGCTGGTGAAGTTAGGGACGGTATTCATTGACGTTTGCGGGCCGTCCTTGCCTTTGCCCGCCCAGGACAGATCATTGAAGTCTATTCCCAGCTCATTAGCCCGATTAACCCACTCTTTATGAATATCTTCACGCGAATAGTCGTCTGTTTTTTTGTCGCGGGTCGCCATCGATACCCGGCTTTTGGTCTGTGCGTCTGCGGTTTCGCGGGTCAGCCCCATAGCCGCCAGCCCTTCTTCTATCTGAGCAGAACGCCGCGAAAATCCACGGATTTGTTCATCCGTAAAGTGCGCCATATCAAAGGTATTATTTTTGTTGTTATAGCGCAGCTCATACCCGGCCTTTGTCAGCTCCAGCGCCAACTCCTGCTTATAGACATCCCCCAGGTGCATCTTGGCCCGCATCAGTTCATCGTTTTTAAGCGCCCTCCACTGACCATCCCCGCGCTGCGTCATGTTCATGACAAAGGCGTGGGTATGCAGCTCCGGGTCAAGGGCGCGTGATGTTTCATGCCGGAAGGAAGCAACAACCAGATTACCGGTATTCTGCGTAATGGTTTTCCCTGCGTGGGTCGTGCGGGCCTGAGCCAGCTTTTCTGCTTCCTGGACGGCAGCGGCAACCGCTTTTTCGTGGGCGGCGATAATTGCCTTATCGCCGTGGATCAGCGCCTGCATCGATACGCCTTTAGGCGCGGAAAATGTGAGGTCGTATCCCAGCCGTTCTTTCGTCGCGTCACCGCTGGAGCGCTTCATCTGCGTGAAAGGGTCAATCTCCCCGACAAGCAGCTCTTTGAAGCGTTGAGAACTGACCTCGCCGGAAAGGCCCAGCGCTTCCGCGCCCTGACCATGCCACGCGGTAAAACTGCTGTCTTTGCTGTAGTAATCGTCTTTTGCATCAGCGTAGTAGCCTACAACTGACGCAATATCGATACGGGTGATAGTCGTAATATCAAGCATGCCGCTACCTCATGATGATTCCCGGAACCGGGTTCTTACGCGTGTATTGCACATGTTTAGTCTTGAACTTGCCGACAGGTAGATCACCAGGAAAATAGATATAGCCCGTAAGATTCCTGAGTTCTGAGATTTCAGTGGGGGTTACTGCTCTGACTGTGCGAGTTTCGATTCGCGGCCTATTATTTGGGCCAGACTGTAATAAGCTCCCCTGTCTGCGCTCTATTTCTCCTTCTATTTCGCCCAACGCGCGGGACATATGTTCAAGCGTTGCTTTACCTAATCGACTGCTTCCCATGACGATACCTGATCGCATACTACCCAATAACGTTTCCGCTATATTGATGCCATAACGTTCAACCAACTGGGAAAACGTCTGGTAGCCTGCCCATACTGACGCACCGCTTTTACGGCCCTTCGTCAGTAAGTCCTGTAGATTTGGCAGGTATTCCAGTGATTCCAACTCGTCGATAAAAAATAACGTGCGCTGATCGCGTTTCCCCATACCCAGCAGGCTAGAAAACATAATATCCAGCCAGCAGGAGATCAGCGGATTGAGGCTCTTTTTCATCTGCTCTTGCCAGGTAATAAACAACGTGCCGGGTTTATCATCCTCCAGCCAGTCACGCAGCGAGAAATTCCCTTCAGGCATTTTTAAATGGGAAGCCAACTTATCACCTAAAACAAATCGGGCACTCCCTGTAGCTCTTTCAGCACCTTTAATGAATAAAGATTCTGCGGGTGTGCCTTTAACAAAATCCTTCACTTTGTCGTATTCTGCAACGTTACACCAATACAACACTTCTTCCATTGAAGGGTTTCTTTTATGTGTGAGTAATTTCTTTGAAACTTCACGATATAATAAGCGACCATACCGATACCATTCTTCAGCAGAACGTTCCTTGCTTTCCTGAATGATAGACACTGCATAAAGATCGTAGTCAAACTCATCTCTTATTTCATTAAACATAGACCAGCCAGGAGAGCGTTTATCATAGGGGTTAAGAATTATATCGTTTTCACGATAAAAAGTTTCTACATACTCTCCATTAGGATCTAAGATAACACGCTTATCTCGCCCTCTTTTTAAACTTGAATATATCGCCTCTTTAATGATTGTCGATTTACCAGTACCTGTAGCCCCACCAATTGAAAAATGAAGCGTTTCATATTCAGTAGGCACAGGAACACCTGCAACCGTTAATTGCTTATGACCGCGTTCTTTTGTTTTCTCGGCCAAAGACGAAGCTCTGACTAATTTAGTCCCACGGAGTACACGTTTAAATCGTGGCCCTTTATACACCCTACCCTTATCGTAAATGATGAATCCAATGAATCCACACAACCCTATAACCGAACCTGCTATAATCGACACCCATAACGGCCAAAGGTTGAACGTATTTTTTAGCAAATAGGGGACAAGGTAGTGCGCCGTTTCACTATTGATACCATATACAAACTTTGCCGTAATAAACCACACAAAGGGTATCGGTCCCAGCAGCGAGCATAAAAATATAAGTCCTCTTTCTTGTTCCGTCATTATTCCGTCCTCTCTTGTTTACTTTCCCATACCTTGTAACCGTTACGTTCCAGCTCTCCCCAGGCGGATTTCATATTGGCTGGAGTCGCCATCGAACGCAGCAGGATCACCGTCTCGATTGCCAGGGATTCGTGCAGCATCATCTGACCGGGAGGCGGCAACTTGAGTTGTGACAGCTGCTTGACCAGTCCTTTCAGCTCCGAGGAAAACGCGCTCATGTCTATCTCTGATACCTGGTCAAACAGAATATCGAGTCGTCGATTTACTTCGTTTATCTGTTCCGTAACCTGACTCAATCCACCTATCCGACCACCTGATCCGGCCAACAAACAACGGCGCATATAGTCCGATCTGTTCGTTCCGGCCAGCCTGTCGATAAGCTCTTTTTCTTCGTCCGTTACCTTGCATGTGATGATCGGCATCATGTCCTCAACTGGTGATTTTTCGTGTTCAATCTGGCGGTAGTTTAACCGCATGAGGTAAGTATTAACAAAGTAATACCTTCATTTCCATATAAACCATACTCTTATTCTATTTTTTTAATACCTTTTTAATACCCAAAATACGAAATATTGAATGTTTTATTCTTTAAATCAGTTAGTTAGTGCGATTTATCGCACTGCGTTAGGTGTATAGCAGGTTAAGGGCTAAAAAATAATCAGTTTGGTAGGGGCGATCTACGGAGGTTAAGGGGTATTTTGGTGAAAAAGCGTTCAATATCCCGGTATTCATGCTTGCATGAATACCCATACACCACAAATACACCACAATTACGTCAATTCATGGTTGACATTACACCACTATTACACCACTCTTACGTCATGGGATAGTTGATACGTCATAAATACATCACTATTACATCAAAAACACATCATTCTACATGAGGGTACTATGAAGCCCAAAAGCATCAGGGCAGCAATTCAGATGATGTTGCCGGAAGTAGAAGAAATGCTGTCGCTGGGAGTCTCCAGAGAGGAGGTTTTCAAGGCGGTATCTGAACGCTTCGGCCTGGAGAATGTGAACGTTCGGAGTTTTGATACTGCCCTGTATCGGGCCAGGCAAAACCGGGCGAAACATGCCGCCCCTGATTCTGTATTGCACAATACAAAATCAGCCGGAGCCAGTGAGCAACAGAAGAAACCTGTATTGCACAATACAGAAAAACCCGCGAAGTCTGAGCAGGTGAAAAAAGATGTATTGCACAATACACAAAGTGCGACCGAGGGAGACAAAACGAAACAGTCACCGGGTATCATCGGAAAGGAATTTTTTGACGAGGCAAGAGCCGAGTTCGATCCTAATGAGTTCATCAAAAAATATTGAGGTGTGCAATGAAAGTAGCGGTTATTAATTACAGTGGCAGCGTTGGCAAAACTTTAGTTTCAACTTACCTTCTCGCCCCGCGCCTGAAAGATGCGAAATTTTTCGCGGTCGAAACCATTAACCAATCAGCGTCTGACTTAGGGATTGAAAATGTCACCAGTTTTAAAGGTGATGATTTCTCCCGTCTGATTGAAGATGTGGTTTTTGAAGATGCAGCGATTATTGATATTGGCGCGTCAAACGTGGAACCGTTTTTAATGGCAATGTCCCGCTTCGATGGCGGCGCAAATGAATTTGATATGTATTTCATTCCGGTAACGCCGGAAGATAAAGCCATTAAAGAAAGTATGAAAACGGCGCACACGTTAAGCAAGGCTGGCGTGGATAACAAAAAGATTATCTTTGTTCCAAACCGCGTTAATCCGGGTGATGATGTTGAAAATGTTTTCGGCCCGATTTTCGACTTTGTGAAACAAACTAAAGTAGGCCGCATTAATAAAAACTCTGCGATCTATAATAGTGAGGTGTACGAATATCTTGCACACCATAAAATTTCTTTTGAAACGCTGACCGCTGAAGATGCGGAAGAATTTAAAGCCCGCGCTAAAGCATCAGCTGACGCAGACGAACGCCGCAAAATGGCGCGTCGTTATACTTACATGAAGCAGGCTATCCCGGTTAAGAGCAACCTGGATAAAACATTCTCCCTGTTAATCGGAGATTAAGCATGGATAAGCAGCCCGATAAATTAGACGTATTGATGGACTGGTTTTTGGGAGACGCGAAGGAAATTTTAGAAGCCATGAAGTTAATGAAGGCCGAACAAGCCGACATGCTTCAGCGGCTGGGCGAACTCAAAAGCGCACTTGAATTGACGGCAGACGATTCGAGAGCGGAAATCATCGGCAGCCTGAGAGATATACAGGCGGCGATGAAGGAGGAAAACAAGGCGCGGTCAGACTTTCTGACGCGCTGGCAATCTCTCCAGCACAACAACGCCAGCACCATCGTTAACCGCGTCGTGATCATGACGGCTGTTTGTTCCATCGTCGGCGCGGCCATCGGGACGGCGCTGACCTTGCTGATCCTGAAGTAACACGCAAGGCCGGAAATCCGGCCTTTTTCTTTCTTTTCAATCGTGACAGTCACGGTGATAAAAATGGATAAAACTGAACGCGAAAGGATGTTAGCCAGACGGCGACAAGCTCGTCGCCGCGAACGGTTACGCGCTGAAGGCGTTAACGTGACCGTCACGCTAACGCACGATGAAGCGGCGCAACTGGACGAACTACGGCAGGTGCGCCGGATGGGTAAACAGCCCTATTCACCAAATGAGTTTTTCCAGCTGCTGCTGATCCGCAACTGGCAACAGTGGGAGAAAGAAAAAGCCGCGCTGGGTACATGCCAGCACTGCGGAAAATCAAAAGCCGGTGGCGGCTGCGGCGGGGAGTTTCAAAAGGAAACATACCAATGCTGGCTGGCGCAGGACGCAAACGCGCTTAACATTTAGTGTATTGTGCAATACAGAAAAGCCCGGTTAATACCGGGCTTTGTCGTTGTCGGAAGGTTTATTTTTTTTCCTGTTGCAACAGGTGATCAATCTTTGCTGCAAGCGCGTATGTTGACGGGAACGCGCCTTTTGTACGCTGGTTAGGTAACTGATTGAAGGCCATCAGGCAGGCTTCGAGAAGGTAGGTTTTCTGGCTCTCCAGCTCTGCTTTCAGCTGGGACGGTGTTGTGACTTTTGTCATTAGGCTTACTCCTGATAAGTGCCGCTTTGGGCTGTATTGCCCGGCTTTCACCGGGCGGGGTGTTTATGCTCAATCAGGCCGGAATATGGTAATAGGCCAGCTCGCGATGCAGGTCATTTTCAAAACCTGTTTCATAGTCCCACGCTCGCCAGGCAAGGCGACCATCAACAACGTGGCGGATCTCGATTTGCTCGCTATCGTAGCGGTCTGTATTGGCTACTTCGACGGTTACTGTAGGGGTGTTGTATTCGCGAATAATTGCAGCGATATGTTGTTTCATTTGGGACTCCGTGGGTTGCCGCTTTGGGCTGTGTTACCGGGCGGCGGTATTGCCTCCCGATAAAATAAGTATCGCTTTTCTCGCCCCAAAAGTCAATATTAGTAAATACGATAATTACATTTATTTCATTCAGTTTTACCAACAAAAAGCGCCCCGGAAGGCGCGTTGAAGGATGGGCAGTTTATGCCGCACGGACGGCGGCAAGTGCTGGCGCTCCGGTTAGCAGGGCATCACGCAGGGCCGCCAGAATAAGCAGGGGCTGCGCGTTCTCTGCGTGTACCATCCGATAGATCTCTGTGAACTCTTCCGGGCTTAAAACGCCCATTCTAAAAGCGTGGTCTGCGTTGTGCTCCGCCAGCCAGATAACATCCTGCGCTTTGTACTTCTCTGTATGCTTCTCCTGGCTCGCCAGGGCGCGGGTCATGCTGCGGGCAACGTAGGCGCGAGTTACGCGCTTCTCTGCGTATGGCTTGCCTTCTTCCGCTTCAATAGGTTCATGCAAGGTGTACACGGTGTAATCGTCAAGGCTTGCCGCCGGGATGTGTTCCGGGGCTGGCTCTGCGGTGGCTTCGCTCACTGCTGCGGCCTTCTCCGCTTCAACTGCCATATAGCCTTTCAGGCCCGTTTTCGCTGCTTTGTATGCCGCTTTGAAACAAGCCACTTCGGAAATGTCGATCCAGTAACCACAACCAAAGCCGTCCTCATAGCAAGGGCAGCTGTCATTTTCCCAGCCTGCCAGCGTCAGGATCTCGTCCATCGCTTCCAGCTCTGCCGCCGTGGCGCTCTCGATGATGAAATGATGTTTGCGGCCGCGTAAATCCGGGTTTGCTGCGGTGGTTGCTTCGCGAGTCAGTTTCATTTTTTGCTCCTTGAATTTAATTGCCGCTTTGGGCTGTGTTACCGGGTGGCGGCATTGCCTCCCGATGAATATAAGTATCGCCTTTTTTGCTCCCAAAGTCAATATTAGTAAATACATTTATTACATATATTTCATTTGGCTACAGCAGTTAAGAAGATGCGCGGAGCGCATGGGAGGCGCAACGCGCCGGAAGCCCCGCAGCGAAGCGAGGACTTAAAAAGCGTTACGGCTTTAGCCGTAATAATCCCCCGTCCTGCAAAGCCATCCTTTCCACCGTTCCCGCCGCCACGCCACGGCCAGACATAAGCCCTGTCCCGGTGAGCGGCCTGTGCGGCGCTCTGCGACGCGCTGGGCGTGATTTCCGGGTCCGTGGTGGGTCAGCGCAGCTGACGCGCCCGGATGGGCTGTAAACGGGCTTACAGCGCTGCTGGTGACGCTGGCCGATACGATCAAATTTGCTGAATGACACTTGCAGCCGGCAGCAGCTGAGAAGCAGCTGCAGCTGGCGGGCGCCCATTTCGGGTTTTACGTTATTTCAGTGAGTTAGCGACAGCAGGCAGGAAAATCAGGTATTCAGTATTTTTGATGCCTTATAGCCCCGTTGCGGGGCGGTTGGCGCGGCGCGGCCTTTGGCCGCTGCAAGCGCCGGGTTTGACGAGCAGATACCCGTTGAGCTGCACAATCCATGTTTATCACAAGCGTCAGCGATGGAAGCCCGAAGGGGCGAGACAGCAAGGCTGGCTCGATGCGCAGCACGACGTAGCGGCCCGGAGGGAGACGCCCTATTTAGCGTCCGCCACCCATTTGTACAGACACCCAACCGACAGATTCAGGTCGGCGGCAATATCCTTAACTTTCTCACCAGTCACCTTTCTGGCCGTCATTCTCTGCACGGCTTCATCCCTGAGCGTATCAGGAACGACCTTCACCACCGGAGAATGCTTCCATATCTGATGCACCCGCGCGACGTTCGCCGCCGCCACTTTATGCAACCTGGTGCTGGTCGCACGTTCAGGAGCATTCTTCCGGCCTTCGGCCATGAGCGCGAGCTGGTCAGCGGGGCGAATTTCGCCCCGCCGGATACGGCGCAAAACATTTTCCCGACACTGGCGGGAATGCTCGGCGCTGGCAAGCGGCGTGTGTAGTGGTATGCCCCAGCGTTCCCGGTACTGTCTGGCGTTCATCTGGTGGGCTTTACTCAAATGAGGGGCCAGGAAAGAAAACTCCTTCCCGCACTCCAGGCACTTAATTTTTTCCGGTGCGTCGTCATGATCAGCCATCGTCCGGCCTCCTTTTCGTTATGCAGGGCGGCGATTAGCCGCCCTGCAATTTAATTAACAATCCTCGCGCTGTGTCCAGCGGTTATCCGTCAAAGCCTGCTGCGCAGTGCTGCTGTCCGGGAAGTATTCAGCGGATTCCCTTGATACCGGGTAGCCCTCACTGGTCGCAGTGCCAATGTAATAGCCTCTCTGGCTTTTCAGGATCTGCAACGCCAGGTCAAAACCCTGTTGCTGTGCGAGTTTTCCGTTTTCCATTTTTTTCTCCAGGCTGGCGGGGGTTTCCCCCCGCCTGTGGGTTAGTGAGATTTGCGTGACAGGTAAAGCGGCAGGAAGCAATCAAGCGCATACAGGAATGAAACGACCGACGCAGAGCCGTACAGCAGCGCCAGCGGCATATTATCGGCATAGCTAAACACGCCTGTTGATGCGGCCAGCCCCAGCACGGTAGTACACGCGCCGCCCAGCTGGACTTGCTCGCGGTAGCCCTGGCGAACCATAAACCACGGAAGGGCCAGCGCGGCTGCGGCGAGAATAAACGCGATTGGGATGATGATCAGATAGTTCATAGATAACTCCTTAGATGCCACTTTGGGCTGTGTTACCGGGCGGCGGTATTGCCTCCCGATGAAATAAGTATCGCTTTTTTTGCCCCAAAAGTCAATATTAGTAAATACAATTATTACTTATATTTCATGAAATTTTACCCACAAAAAAGCGCCCCGAAGGGCGCTAATTTAGCGGCTGGATTTATCCACCTTTCCCGCATTGATGCGGATTTGCGCTGCAAGCCCCCAGGTAAAGCAGTCATGCCCGCGCCCCGCCAGCGCCCCGGATTTGTACGCCTCAAGCGTCACATCAGCGGGGATGGTGGTTTCGCCGTATTCTTTGCGTAGCAGGTCGATAGATTCAGCGATCAGCGCGTCGGTCAGGTCACGTGAGCAAAACAGGTATTTCACGCCACCATAAACACGGTGGAAGCCCGTAATGTTGTATTCGTAAATGTCTTCCATTGAGTTAACGCTACCTTCCTCAAACTTATCTGTAATCGCTTCTACAGCCTCTTTGGTTGGGCCATCCGTCCACGAAACATAGAGCGCGTTATAGTCACGCATACGGACAGAAAACTTCACGCCGGGGAAATGCTTTTTCAGCAGAATACGGATGTTTTTAGCGGCTAGCTTGGTGGTGTTGCTTTCGGTGGCCGTTGTCAGCAATCCGGCGTTTTCCGGGTCAGCGCTGGCACGTTCGTTCGCCAGCTGGCGGGCATCTTCTTTCGCCTGGTGTCTCGCTTCGCGCTGGTCGGTCACACTCTGCACAACCTGACGGCGGGCGCGGAGTTCATCGAGTGAAAGGGTCTTGTCGATCACCTGGTAAAAACGCAGGGAGGTTTCCAGCAGCGGGGCGCAGGTCGGGGCATTCAGGCCGAGGATGGTATAGCTGATTTTGCCGTCAGCCAGATTAACCGCGCTTACTACATACTCGTTGTTAAAAGAGGTGAGGCACTGGCCGACAGTTAAAGTAGTCATAATATTACTCCTGATAATCGCCGCTTTGGGCTGTGTTACCGGGCGGCGGCATTGCCTCCCGATGAATATAAGTATCGCCTTTTTTGCCCACAAAGTCAATATTAGTAAATACATTTATTACATATATTTCATGTGGCTGCGGCAGTTAAGAAGATGCGCGGAGCGCATGGGAGGCGCAACGCGCCGGAAGCCCCGCAGCGAAGCGAGGACTTAAAAAGCGTTACGGCTTTAGCCG
This sequence comes from Citrobacter freundii complex sp. CFNIH4, assembly GCF_002934505.1. NCBI lineage: Bacteria > Pseudomonadati > Pseudomonadota > Gammaproteobacteria > Enterobacterales > Enterobacteriaceae > Citrobacter > Citrobacter freundii complex sp. CFNIH4. The sequence goes on along the minus strand of NZ_CP026232.1, from coordinate 41,658 downwards.
TAATAATCCCCCGTCCTGCAAAGCCATCCTTTCCACCGTTCCCGCCGCCACGCCACGGCCAGACATAAGCCCTGTCCCGGTGAGCGGCCTGTGCGGCGCTCTGCGACGCGCTGGGCGTGATTTCCGGGTCCGTGGTGGGTCAGCGCAGCTGACGCGCCCGGATGGGCTGTAAACGGGCTTACAGCGCCGCTGGCGACGCTGGCCGATACGATCAAATTTGCTGAACGACACACGCAGACGGCAGCAGCTGAGAAGCAGCTGCAGCTGGCGGGCGCCCATTTCGGGTTTTACGTTATTTCAGTGAGTTAGCAACAGAAGGCAGGAAAAACAGGTATTCAGTATTTTTGATGCGTCAGCGATGGAAGCCCGAAGGGGCGAGACAGCAAGGCTGGCTCGATGCGCAGCACAACGTAGCGGCCCGGAGGGCGACGCCCAGCGCGGAAAGGTAAACGACAGGCACAAAAAAACCCGACTGGTGAGATCGGGCTTTAATGTTTTGCCCCAGACTGAGGCGGGAACGACCAAACAATTGACAACGAAATATTACGTCATGGGTAGCGTAAATGCAAACGGCGCGGAATAGGGTATACTGCGCGGGTCAATCTGTTGACGTCCTCGCTCCAGCTCCCCGCTTATGCGGCATGAACGGATTAAAGTCCTGGTTGAAAAACAGGTGGTGCTGTTTCAATGCCCAGGCTGGAGCGGGAACGACCAAACAATTGACGTTGGGTAGTCGCTGTGACAGGCAATGTAAGGGCAATCAGCGACGTTCCGGCTCTGTATGGAGCAAACGGATGATTAACGTGTTAATCGTCGTTCTGCGGGCGGTAGTCGCGGTGTCAAACGCTGTGATTGCAATCCTGGAACTGATCCGCGAATTTGTCGATTGATGAACGCGGAAACGTAGCTAAAGGCGGGGGGACCACCCCCCGCCTTTTAACATCTAAAATGGCGTATCTTCTGACGCTGGCAGGTCCGGCCACTTCCCGCCCCATTGCATTATTTCCTTTATCGAGTCGGTAATGACTCCAACTTATTGATAGTGTTTTATGTTCAGATAATGCCCGATGACTTTATCATGCAGCTCCACCGATTTTGAGAACGACAGCGACTTCCGTCCCAGCCGTGCCAGGTGCTGCCTCAGATTCAGGTTATGCCGCTCAATTCGCTGCGTATATCGCTTGCTGATTACGTGCAGCTTTCCCTTCAGGCGGGATTCATACAGCGGCCAGCCATCCGTCATCCATATCACCACGTCAAAGGGTGACAGCAGGCTCATAAGACGCCCCAGCGTCGCCATAGTGCGTTCACCGAATACGTGCGCAACAACCGTCTTCCGGAGCCTGTCATACGCGTAAAACAGCCAGCGCTGGCGCGATTTAGCCCCGACATAGCCCCACTGTTCGTCCATTTCCGCGCAGACAATCACATCACTGCCCGGCTGTATGCGCGAGGTTACCGACTGCGGCCTGAGTTTTTTAAGTGACGTAAAACCGTGTTGAGGCCAACGCCCATAATGCGGGCAGTTGCCCGGCATCCAACGCCATTCATGGCCATATCAATGATTTTCTGGTGCGTACCGGGTTGAGAAGCGGTGTAAGTGAACTGCAGTTGCCATGTTTTACGGCAGTGAGAGCAGAGATAGCGCTGATGTCCGGCAGTGCTTTTGCCGTTACGCACCACGCCTTCAGTAGCGGAGCAGGAAGGACATCTGATGGAAATGGAAGCCACTGGAGCACCTCAAAAACACCATCATACACTAAATCAGTAAGTTGGCAGCATCACCAGTGGCGCCAAGTACCCAGAAATACCATATGGAAGACGTGCACCGTGCGGGCGGCGTGCTGGGCATTCTCGGCGAGCTGGACCGTGCCGGCCTGCTGAACCGCGAAGTCAAAAACGTGCTCGGCCTGACCCTGCCGCAGACGTTGGAGCAGTACGACATCACCGTAACCCAGGACGAAGCGGTCAAAAAAATGTTCCGCGCCGGCCCGGCGGGTATTCGTACCACCCAGGCGTTCTCGCAGGACTGCCGTTGGGATACCCTGGATGACGATCGCGCCGAAGGCTGCATCCGCTCGCTGGAGCACGCCTACAGCAAAGATGGCGGTCTGGCCGTGCTGTACGGCAACTTCGCGGAAAACGGCTGCATCGTGAAAACCGCGGGCGTGGATGACAGTATCCTCAAATTCACCGGCCCGGCAAAAGTCTACGAAAGCCAGGACGAGGCGGTTGAAGCTATCCTCGGCGGTAAAGTGGTCGAAGGCGACGTGGTGGTCATTCGCTACGAAGGGCCGAAAGGCGGGCCGGGCATGCAGGAAATGCTCTACCCAACCACCTTCCTGAAATCAATGGGGCTTGGTAAAGCCTGTGCGCTGATCACCGATGGTCGTTTCTCCGGCGGTACCTCCGGTCTCTCTATCGGCCACGTTTCTCCGGAAGCGGCCAGCGGCGGTAATATCGCGATCATCGAAGATGGCGACATGATTGCTATCGACATTCCGAACCGTGGCATTCAGCTGCAACTGAGCGAAGCGGAAATCGCCGCTCGTCGTGAAGCGCAGGAAGCTCGCGGCGACCAGGCGTGGACGCCGAAAAACCGTGAACGTCAGGTCTCCTTTGCCCTTCGCGCCTATGCCAGCCTGGCAACCAGCGCCGACAAAGGTGCGGTGCGCGATAAATCGAAACTGGGGGGTTAATCACCATGGCGGAATCACAGCCCCTATCCGGCACCCCTGAAGGTGCCGAGTATCTCAGAGCGGTGCTGCGCGCACCGGTCTATGAAGCGGTACAGGTAACGCCGCTGCAAAAAATGGACAAGCTCTCTTCGCGCCTCGACAACTTCATTCTGGTCAAGCGCGAAGACCGTCAGCCAGTGCACAGCTTTAAGCTGCGCGGCGCGTACGCGATGATGGCGGGCTTAACGCCTGAACAGAAAGCGCGTGGGGTCATCACCGCTTCTGCGGGCAACCATGCTCAGGGCGTGGCGTTCTCCTCTGCGCGTCTGGGCCTGAAGTCGCTGATTGTCATGCCGGTGGCGACTGCCGATATCAAAGTTGATGCTGTTCGCGGCTTTGGCGGCGAAGTGCTGTTGCACGGCGCTAACTTTGATGAAGCCAAAGCCAAAGCGATTGAACTGGCGCAGCAGCAGGGCTTTACCTGGGTTCCGCCTTTCGATCACCCGATGGTGATCGCCGGACAAGGTACGCTGGCCCTGGAGTTGCTCCAGCAGGACGCACACCTCGACCGCGTGTTTGTGCCGGTGGGCGGTGGCGGTCTGGCGGCGGGCGTGGCGGTGCTGATCAAACAGCTGATGCCGCAGATCAAAGTGATTGCCGTCGAAGCCGAAGACTCCGCCTGCCTGAAGGCGGCGCTGGATGCCGGTCATCCGGTGGATCTGCCGCGCGTGGGTCTCTTTGCTGAAGGCGTGGCGGTAAAACGTATCGGTGACGAAACCTTCCGTCTGTGCCAGGAATATCTCGACGACATTATTACCGTCGATAGCGATGCGATCTGTGCGGCGATGAAAGACCTGTTTGAAGATGTGCGCGCGGTAGCGGAACCTTCCGGGGCGCTGGCGCTGGCGGGGATGAAAAAATACATCGCTCAGCACAACATACGCGGTGAGCGTCTGGCGCATATTCTCTCTGGCGCTAACGTCAATTTCCACGGCCTGCGCTACGTTTCCGAACGCTGCGAGCTAGGGGAACAGCGTGAAGCGTTGCTGGCGGTGACGATCCCGGAAGAGAAGGGCAGCTTCCTGAAGTTTTGCCAACTGCTGGGCGGGCGTTCGGTCACCGAGTTTAACTACCGCTTCGCCGACGCGAAAAACGCCTGCATTTTTGTGGGCGTGCGTCTGAGTCGCGGCTTCGAAGAGCGTAAGGAAATCCTTAATCTGCTCAACGATGGCGGCTATAGCGTCGTCGACCTCTCCGACGACGAAATGGCTAAGCTGCACGTGCGCTATATGGTCGGTGGTCGTCCGTCGAAGCCGTTACAGGAACGTTTGTTCAGCTTCGAGTTCCCGGAATCGCCGGGTGCGCTGCTGAAGTTCCTCTACACCCTGGGCACGCACTGGAATATTTCCCTGTTCCATTATCGTAGCCACGGCACCGACTATGGCCGTGTACTGGCGGCGTTTGAGCTGGGCGATAACGAACCGGACTTCGAAACCCGGCTCAACGAACTGGGCTATGAGTGCCACGACGAGACCAATAACCCGGCGTTTCGTTTCTTCCTGGCAGGCTAAGCACCGTTTCTCGGGGGATAACCATCGCGGTTATCCCTCGTTATTTCATTTTCCCGTCTCTGCTTCCCTCTATTTTTTCCCGTTAGCCTGTTCTTACAATAAAAATGTGATGCAATTCATAATAAAACGCTCACCGCGTTGCGCCAGGTTCTGGTCATCTTTTGGGGGCAATACTTCTCGCTCAACCGTAACTCCTGAATTAACATTGTCGGTAGTTAATTCTTAGCGGTTAGAGAGGATATTCGGATGAGAATGGATATAGTTGATACCCCGAATGAAAATGCGCAAGGAAGTAAATATTTAACGCCTCAGCTTACGTTCCTCGATAAGCATTATAATAATTCCACGGACTTTTTTTCTTCGATATTTTTACTGCTGAAAGAGAAAGGCTACGTTCGGGATTCTTTCCTCGATGCCATTCTTGCCAGAGAAAAAGCCTATCCAACCGGGTTACCCACGCTGCCGGTGGCTATCGCGCTGCCGCATACCGACCCCCAGCACGTCATTCGTCCCTTTATCTCTGTTACGCGACTGTCACAACCTCTCGCCTGGCAGGAAATGGGGAATGACGACAATACGCTCTACGTTCAATTTATTGTTCTTCTTGGTTTTATTGACCACAGCAGCCACCTGACAGCGCTGCAAAACCTGATGGACTGCCTTGCTGATGAACAGGTCGTCCAGACCCTACGCGAGATAGACGATGTAGATACCTTTCTCTGTACCCTCACATCAAGACTGCAATTGGATAAGGATTTATAAAATGAAAAAAGTCATTGTTGCCTGTGGAAGCGGCGTTGCGACCTCACAAACAGTTGCCAGTAAAGTGACTCGCTTATTGAATGAACGTAACCAGTCGCACATTAAAGTTGAAGTAATCGACCTTAAATCTCTCGATAGCCATATTAAGGATAGTGCTGCGTATATCGCAATTACTAAAGTTGATAAGCAATATCCTATCCCCGTGATTAACGGTATCGCATTTCTGACCGGTATGGGTATGGAACAGGAATTACAAAAGGTCATTGATGCCTGTAAATAAGGCGTAGCTCTTTAATCCTTATAATTATTTTAGTGGAGAAGTGCTATGGACTTTCTTGGTGTAGTCATAAATTATATTCTGAATTTAGGCGCGCCGGTTTTTGTGCCTTTTATCATGTTATTAGCCGGGCTGGTGGTGCGGATGAAATTCCGCGATGCGGCTTCGGCGGCCATCACGCTAGGCGTCGCCTTCGTTGGGATGAGCATGCTGATTGGCTTTATGGTTGATGCCATCGGGGTTGCCGCGCAGACCATGATGAACCGCACCGGCCTTGAACTGAGTATCGTCGACGGCGGTTGGACGACGATGGCGAATATCTCCTGGGCTTGGCCTTACGCATTCGCCATGTTCCCGCTTCAGGTTGGCGTAAACATTGTGATGTTGATGCTAAACAAGACCAATACCTTCAACGCCGACCTCTGGAACGTGTGGGGGAAAATCTTTACCGCGTTTATCGTAGTGAGCGTCACCACCCCATTGTTTGGCCCGGTCTGGAGCCTGGTGCTGGCGTTCCTGATTGCAGCTTTGCAGATTATCGTTGAGCTGAACGCTGGCGACATTCACCAGCATCGCATTGAGAAACTGACTGGAATCCCCGGCGTCACCTGTACCCACCGCATGGTGTTCTTTGGCGCAATTTATTACCCGTTCGATCTGCTGCTGCGCAAAATTCCGGTGTGCAATAAGCCGATGGATGCCACCGCGCTGCGCGCAAAAGTTGGCGTTTTTGCGGAAAACCATATCATCGGTTTTATTCTCGGGATCCTGTTCGGCATTATCGCGGGCTACAGTGTGGCGAAAACGCTGATGCTGGGCGTTCAGGCCGCAACGGCGCTGGTGCTGTTCCCGATGATTTCCAAACTCTTTATGCAGGCGCTGTCGCCTATTTCGGAAGCCATCAGCGACTACATGAACAAGAAATTCTCCGGGCGTAAGCTGTTCGTCGGCATCGATTGGCCATTTATGGGCGGCGCCAGCGAAATCTGGTTTGCCATCATCGTTGCGATTCCGTTCACGCTCATCTGGGCGCTGATTCTGCCGGGCAATAAGATTTTACCCTTCGCCGGTATTATTAATATTTCCCTGATTGTTCCTGCCTACCTGGTGACGCGTGGCAACACCCTGCGCATGGTGATCCTTAGCATTATCGGGGTGCCGTTCTTCCTGTTCGTGGGTACGCAGTTTGCGCCAATGATTACCGAACTGGGCCAGGCGACGAAGGCAATTACCATTCCCGCCGGCCAGCTGATTTCCAATAGCTCCATTGATGCTCCGGTCTTTACCTATGCCTTCTCCTTCCTGTTCAAATTCCTGGAAGGCAACTTTATCCCGCTGGTGTTTGCGCTGTGGTGGGGCTGCGGCTACTTCTTCTACTCCCGCGAACTGCGTCGTGAAAGCAATCTGGCGCAGCTGGAAGCCGAGCAGCAGGAGAAAGCTCAGCAGGCTTAATTCTGGGTTTCATGTTCATGTCTGGCGGCAGGCGCCGCCGCCAGACTTTTGATTGCAGGAGAGTCGACATGGCTATGGATAAACGCGTGGTTGCAGTGCTGGATGCCATTGTGAACGATCCCGGCATCACGGGGACGAAGCTTGAGGAGCAGTTTTGCCTGACGCGCAAACAGCTGAGCTATACGCTGAAAAAGGTGAATGATTATCTGGAATCGAACCACTTCGACCGGATCAACCGCCTGAAAACCGGGAAACTGCATATCCCGCGCCATGTGATTGAGCATTTTCGTCAGAATCAGACCGCTGAAACCGAGCATCGCTATCTCTACTCGGAAGATGAACGCGGACAGATGATTATCTTTATGCTGTTGACCCGCAGCGAGCGGCTTTCATTGCTGCATCTCTCCTCTTCGCTGGGCGTCAGCCAGAATACGATTATCAACGACCTGAAAAAGGTGCGCACCGAGGTTATCGAGCACGGGCTGGAGATAAGCTATGACAGGGGTAATGGCTATCATATTCTGGGTGAGGAGCTGGAAAAACGCTACCTGTTGCTAAACTGCCTGCGCCGAGTGCTGGAAATCCCGGTCGCCAAAAATATTATTGCTCAATACAACAATGTGATGAGCGACTATCTGGAAAAGGTGGGCAATGTTTTCAGCGAAATTGAAAAACGTTTTAAAATTCAGTTTACCGACCGCCAGCTTCAGGAGCTTATTTATTTTATCTGCTTTGTCCTGCACCGTATTGATTCAGGAAAAAGTCTGGTCAATATCCCGAGCAGCTACGCTGACATTATTGGCAGCAGAGAATATACATTGATGCAGAGCGTTATCAGTAAAATCAATATCAGTAGCGAGAATGAACTGGTTTTCCTGACGGCACTGATCCAAAGTTCAAATATTCAAAGCATTGCCGATAAATATTTCCACCTTGATACGCTTCTGCTCGAAAGCGTGGTCGCGGTGGTCGATAACTTCGAAAAAATAAGCTGCGTCACCATCAAAGAAAAAAATGAGCTGATTGAAAAGATCTATCAACACTGGAAACCGGCCTATTACCGTATTCGCTACCATCTGACCAACACCAGCAGCGTTTACGATCTGGTGGTGAAAGAGTTCAGCCACCTGCACGAGATGGTTCGCCGGGCGGCGGTGCCGTTCGAAACGGTATTGCACTGTGAAATTCCCGATGAAGAGATGGCATTTTTGACGGTGCTTTTTGGCGGCTGGCTGACTCGCGAAGGGGTTATCCATCAGATTAAGCTGCAGAAAACGGCGGTGGTCGTGTGTGAGAATAGCGCTACGATTTCGACTTATCTGTTTCTGACGCTGCAGGTGCTATTCCCGGAACTGCACTTTACCGAGGTGATGTCGCGCCGCGAGTTTGAGCGCTATACCGGGCACTACGATGTGGTCTTCTCGACCACACACCTGAATACCAGCAAGATGGTGTTTGTGGTGAATCCGTCCATCAGCAGCATCCATAAGAGCGCATTCCGCAATCATGTTATCAGCGCGCTACAGGGCGTGGACCCGAACATTATTCAGATAGAGCAACTGCTGCTTATCTTCGAACGCTTCGGCAACATTATCGATCACAAAGGATTGCAGCGCGCGCTGGCCAGCTATATCTACGATGAAAAAAGCGCCGCGAGCGCGGTGGGCAACATTGAACCACAAGCGCCGTCGCTGACCGACTTGCTGCGGCGCGAACACGTTCAGTTTGTCACTTCGTGTCCCGGCGACTGGCAGCAGGCCATTACTCAGGCCGCTGCGTCACTGTTGGAAAGCGGCGTGATTGAACCCCGCTATCTGCAAATTATGCTGAATAAAATCGCTGACGAGCAGCCCTATATCATGCTGGCCGATGGCGTGATTATCGCCCACGCAGGCGTCGATGATGGCGCACTGGATACGGGGATGGCGTTATTACGCCTGCCTTCTAAGATTGATTTCGCGGGTTATATGCAGGCCGATATTATTATCGTCCTGGCAACTAATAATCCACAGAAACATCTCAAGGCGCTCGCGCAATTAAATGAATTTCTCGAATTTTATGATGGCGGTAATGTTATTCGCCGCGCCCAGGATGAATATGCATTGATAAAAGAATTCGTCCATCACCTGTAATAAGTCATTAAACGCCGTTGCAGCTAAAAACTGCAACGTTATTTCCCGGCAACCATTGTCGCGACATCGCTCGCCCCTATAACCGTATACAGGATAAATATTATGTTAGAAATTCAGAAAAAACACGTTGTCGAAATGGCCAGAACCGCTCAGCAATGGGGACTGTGTAAACATAAAGCGGGTAATTCCAGCGTACGAGATAAAGAGACGGGACTTATTCTGGTAACCCCCACGACCATCGACAAAATGCATTTAACGCCGCGCGATATCGTGGTAATGGACGTTGAAGCCAATGTGATTGAAAGCGAAGCGGGTTTGCGTCCGACCAGCGAATGTCTGATGCATATCGAGATTTATAAGGCGCGCCCGGATGTGTTTGCGATTTCCCACACCCATTCGCTGTATGCGACGTCGTTTGCCGTACTGAATAAACCGATCCCGGCGGTGGTGTACGAATGCGCGATCCTCAATCTGAAGGATGGCGTCATTCCGGTTGCGCCCTATGGCCGCCCCGGCACGCCTGCGTTGTCGAACAGCGTTATCGAACCTATCAAACGCGCTGATGCCATTCTGATGGAAAAGCATGGAGCTATCGGCGTAGACAAGGACCCGTATGAAGCGGTGCTGAAGTCTGCCTACCTTGAAGAGATGGCGCAGATTTACTACCACGCGCTGGTGATTAACGGCGGTAAGGAGCCTGAATCCTTCGCCCCGGAAGAGCTGCAACGCTGGGCCTATCCGTCGCAGATTAAATTTTCCCGCTAACTGAGCGCCCGCCCGTTCAGGGCGGAATATTCATGGAGAGAGCGCATGAAAAAATTTCTGAATCAGGCGGAGAACTTTATCCCGGAGATGCTGGAAGGTATCTATCTGGCGCATCCCGATAAATTCCGCTGTGTTAATGAGGATCTTCACTGTCTTGCCACGGCGCGGCCGGTGCCCGGCAAAGTGGGGATCGTCACCGGTGGCGGTTCCGGGCATCTGCCGCTATTCCTCGGCTACGTCGGTCAGGGCATGCTGGACGGCTGCGCCATTGGCGATGTGTTTCAGTCACCCTCGCCGGAGCAGATTCTCGCCGTCACGCAGGCGGTCGATAGCGGCGCGGGCGTGCTGTACCTGTACGGTAACTATAACGGCGATATTTTCAATTTTGATATGGCGGCGGAAATGGCCGACATGGAGAGTGATATCCGAACCGCGACGGTAGTGGCGGCTGATGATTCGGCAGGTGCGGTGCCGGACGGTACAGAAGCCACTACCCGTCGTGGGGTCGCGGGGATCTTCTTTGTCTACAAATGCGCCGGGGCATCCGCGGCCAGAATGGATGACCTTGAAACCGTCCAGCGCATTGCGCAGAAAGCAGGAGACCGCGTGCGCACGCTTGGCGTCGCGCTGTCGCCGTGTATCGTGCCGCGAATCGGTAAACCGGGTTTCCATATTGGCGACAACGAAATGGAGATTGGCATGGGGATTCACGGCGAAAGCGGTATTCGCCGGGGTCCGCAGCTCAGCGCCGAACAGATTGCCGAAGAGATGATGTCCTGGCTGCTGGCGGACTCACCTTGCCAGCAGGGCGATGAAGTTGCCGTGTTGATCAATGGGCTTGGCGCCACGCCGCTGGAAGAGTTGTACCTGATGTATCGCCATGTACATCAGATTCTGGCCGAGAGCCAGATGCGCGTTTTCCGCGTCTGGATTGGCGAATTTGCGACGGCAATGGAGATGACCGGTATGTCCATTAGCCTGATGCCGGTGGATGAAGAGCTGAAAACGCTGCTCAACGCCGGGGCCGATACCCCGATGTTCCGCCAGTTTCCGGCTTAAGGAGGGGGGATGACGCTAGATACGCAGAGTCTGCGACCGCTTTTTACCGAGTGGGCGCGCATCATGGAGGCCAACAAATCGGTCCTGACCGAGCTGGATAGCGTGGTTGGCGACGGGGATCTGGGGCTGACGATGAGCGACGGTTTCGCGGCGGCGGCGCGCTACGCGCAGCAGAGCGAAGAACGTGACCTGGGGCGATTCTTCTACATGGCGGGCAAGGCGATGGCCTCGGCGGTGCCGTCGACCATGGGGACGCTGATGGCTTCCGGGCTGATGCAGGCGGGTAAGGCGTTTAAAGGCCGGGAAACGCTGGGGCTAACGGAAGCCGGCGTGTTGTTCCAGGCCTGGTATGACGGCGTGCAGCAGCGCGGGAAAGCGCAGCCGGGCGAAAAAACCTTCCTCGATGGCATGGCCCCCGTGCTGGCGGCGCTGCTTGCCGGAGAGGAACCGCTGACCGCGGCGAGGAATGCGCTACTGCAAGCACAACAGGGCGTGCAGCAGACAACCACCATGGTGGCGAAGCACGGGCGTGCAGCTATTCATGGCGAGCGCTCGCGCACGTTTGTCGATCCTGGCGCCATGGTCGCGCAACTGTTGATCCAGGGCTATTTTAACTTCGTGCAGGCTATTTGCCCGAGCGACGGGCGGTAAGTAAGGAACGCAATTATGTTGAAAGAAGTGGTGAAAATCAGCAATCAGCACGGCATTCATGCCCGTCCGGCGGGGGTTTTGGCCAAAGCCTGCGCGCAGTATCAATCGCGGATCGAGATGATCTATGACGGCAAGGTTATCAAAGGGAAAAGCATCATGAGCATTCTGGGGGCAGGGATCAAAGGCCGAGGATCGCTTGAGATCATCTGTAGCGGTAGCGATGAGCAGGAGGCAATGGAAAAGTTGAAGGTGCTGTTCGCGGAAGGCTTTGGCTTCGATTAGCCCACGCATTATCAGGCGGAATAAAAAAGGGTTCATGCTTTCGCACGAACCCTTTGCCCGATGACGCTACGCTTATCGGGACGACAAATCTCGTTGGCCGGGTAAGGCGTAACCGACACCCGGCTTCAACGCATTACAGCGTGATGACGTCGAATTCAACTTCAGGGTTCACGTCCGCATCGTAATCCACACCGTCGAGAGCAAAACCGAACAGGTTCAGGAATTCCTGCTTGTATCCTGCATAGTCGGTTTCTTGCGTCAGGTTTTCGGTGGTGATCAGCGGCCACAGGTCACGGCACGCCTGCTGAATATCGTCACGCAGTTCCCAGTCATCCATACGGATACGCTGATTGTCATCAAGCGCCACTTTATCGCCGTACAGGCTGGTGGTCATCAGACGGTTGATCTGCTCGATACAACCTTCGTGAATCCCCTGTTCTTTCATCAGCTTGAAGACCATGGAGATGTACAGCGGCATCACCGGAATAGCAGAAGAGGCCTGGGTGATAACGGATTTCAGTACGGCAACGTTCGCGGAGCCGTGCAGCGGAGCCAGCTGGTTACGCAGTTCACCTGCCGCGCGGTCGAGGTCTTCTTTCGCTTTGCCCAGCGCGCCGTGCCAGTAGATTGGCCAGGTCAGGTCGGTACCGATGTAGGAGTAGGCCACGGTTTTCACGCCTTCGGCCAGCACGCCTGCTTCGCTCAGCGCGCCCATCCACAGTTCCCAGTCTTCGCCGCCCATGACGGTAACGGTGTTCTTAACTTCTTCTTCGGTGGCCGGCTCAATGCTGGCGGTGATGATCTGATCTTTGTTGGTATCAATCGCTTTAGAGGTATAAACCTCGCCGATTGGCTTCAGCGCAGAACGAACGATTTCACCGGTTTTCGGCATTTTACGCACTGGAGAGGCCAGTGAGTAAACCACTAAATCAATCTGACCCAGGTCTTCTTTGATCAGTTTGATGACTGCGTCGCGGCATTCATCGGAGAACGCGTCGCCGTTGATGCTTTTGGAATACAGACCTTCGCGTTTTGCGGCCTCATCGAAGGCGGCAGAGTTATACCAGCCCGCGGAACCCGGTTTGGTTTCCGTGCCCGGTTTTTCGAAAAATACGCCGATAGTGGCGGCACCGCTACCAAACGCGGCGGAAATTCTGGAAGCCAGGCCGTAACCGGTGGAAGCACCGATCACCAGCACGCGGGAAGGGCCGTTAGCGATTTTCCCGTTTTTCTTCACATATTCGATCTGTTTTTCCACGTTGACTTTACAGCCAGTCGGATGGGTCGTTGTACAGATGAATCCACGAATTTTTGGTTTGATTATCATAATGATGGCTAATTAAGTTTGTATTTTCGCTGTCAAGTGCGCAATGACACCGTCTGTTCTGGCTTGTTTAACATCAGGGTTAACAAGCCCCCCACATCTATTATGGCACGGGGCATTATACAGAAAAGCGGCTGCAATGATGAATTACGTCTGATTTTCGCTATAACGCAAAAGGGCCCATGTACGGACATGAACCCTTTTTAAACGGGCAGGTGGGTTAGCGGGTATGGGGGAATTCGGCCATAAATTGCAGAATCAGCGCCATCGATACCGCGCCGGGGTCGCAGTGGCCGATGGCCCGCTCGCCGAGGTTTTTCGCGCGCCCGAAGCGGGCCACCATCGTGGATGTCCCTTCCGCACCGGCCATCGCCGCCTGCGCGCAGTTTGCCAGCGCTTCGGATAATGGCAGGGTCGCGTCTGAGCGTGCGCGCGCTGCCGCTGCGGCGAGTGCATCCATCATTGTTTTATCGCCCGGCTCTGCGCCGCCGCGCTGGTGGATAGCCTGCATACCTGTCTCCAGCCATTCAGCCAGCGTCGCGGCATCCAGCTCGCGGCGTCCAGCCAGCCCTTTGCCGCCCGCGCGGAACAGGGTGCCGAAGATCGCGCCGGAAGCGCCGCCCATGCTGGTCATCAGCCGCGTGCCGCTTTGCAGCAGGCAGTCACCGATATCGGCGGGAGAAAATTCAGGCGCGGAAAGTAGCGTCTGCAAAGCGGTAAAGCCGCGCTTAATGCCAATACCGTGATCGCCATCGCCAATGACCTGGTCGAGTGCGGTCAGGCGCGGTTCGCTGGCGATCATGCCCTGGGCAACGTGCTGTAGACAGGCGGTGAATTGCGTGGTGTTCATCTTATTTTCTCCAGCCGAGGGTATTGATGGGATGGTCATACAGACGTTGCATTTCATCGTCCAGCCGCAGCAGGCTTAACGAAAATCCGGACATCTCCAGCGAGGTGCAAAAGTGGCCGACCTGCACGTCGTGAGTGTGAATGCCGCGTTCTGCCAGCGCCATGCCGACCTTACGGGTGATGACCATGAGCTCAGTGTTGCTCAGCGCACCCAGGTTATTGACGCTGACGCAGACGTTATCGCCGTGGCCAAACGGCAGGTCATCGCACAGGCGGGCGATCATCATCTCGACCAGCTCGTCGCTATGCGGCATGGGCATGCGGCATAGCCCCGGTTCACCATGAATACCAATTCCCAGCTCAATTTCGTTGTCTGCCAGCGTGAAGTTAAAGGCGTCGGACTGCGGTAGTGCGCAGCCGCTGAGCGCCACGCCGATGGTACGCGTATTGTGATTGGCCTTTTGCGCCAGAGCCTCCAGCGCGGGCAGAGTGTAGCGTTCAAACTGTGCCGCCGCACCGGCGAGTTTATACAAGAACGCCAGCCCACCGACGCCGCGGCGATCGGACATTTTCTCCGGCGGCGCAGAGGCAATATCATCCGTGGCGCGCACGGTGCGGCACTCAATGCCTTCTTCCGCCAGTATTTCGGCGGCGATATCAAAGTTCATGCCGTCGCCGGAGTAATTCCCATAGAGGAACAGAATGCCGTTGCCCTGATGAACGGCCCGGCTGGCTTCGATAATCTGATCGGGAGAAGGCGAGGTGAAAACTTCACCCAGCGCGCAGGCATCGATGCCACCTTCACCGACGAACCCGGCAAACGTCGGCTCATGGCCGCTGCCGCCGCCGCTGACGATAACGGTCTGGCCGGTTTGCGTCATCGTGCGATAAACCGCGCAGTACTCCGGGAGGGCGTGGATCCTTCCGCGCCCGGCGTACACCAGCCCTTCCATGATTTCGCTGCGGATATTATCGGTGTTGTTGAACAGCTTTTTGGGTTTCTGCATCGTCACTCCCTCTCGTAAGGTCCTGTTTCTTTAGTGACGATTTTACCTGCACAGCCCGTTTAGACCTGGCACCTTTGATACCAATTAATCTCCCAAACCTGGGGCATGACTGGGGCCATGCTATTCGGTCATTTTACGCTCGAGCACAATCTTCCAGAACGCATCCACCAACGGCTCATGCAGCCGTTTTTTCTGCACGCAGACCCCCAGTTCGAACGGGGTCTTCTCATCGCTGCGTTCTAAAATCATCACGCGGTTGCGCACCGGTTCCGGGCTGTTTTCCAGCACGATTTCGGGAATAAGCGCCACGCCGCAGCCCAGCGCCACCATTGAGACCATCGCCTCATGGCCGCCTACCGTCGCGTAAATAGATGGATTACTGATTTTGTGACGACGGAACCACAGCTCAATGCGGCGGCGTACCGGCCCCTGATCGGCCATGATAAACGGCACCGTCGACCAGTCGGGCTTATCAACCGAAACCTGATTGCGCACCGGGCAGGGCAGCGCCGGGGCGATCAGCACCACCGCCAGATTTTCCAGCATCGAAAAGGCGACCGCGCCGGGCAGCGTTTCCGGCTTACCGGCAATCGCCAGATCGGCCTCGCCGGTGACCACTTTGTCCATGGCGTCGGCGGCGTCGCCGGTGGTGAGCTTAATTTCCACCGAGGGATGTTCGGCGCGGAAGCGGTCGAGGATCGGCGGCAGATGACTGTACGCCGCGGTCACTGAACAGAAGATATGGAGTTCGCCGGAAAGGGACGGCCCCTGCTGATCGAGGGTATGGCGCAACTGCTGATATTGCAAAAGCGTCTGTTGGGCAAACACTCGCAGCTCTTCACCGGCTTCGGTCAGCGTGACCGTGCGGTTATCGCGCACAAACAGCGGCTGGCCGAGATCTTCTTCCAGCCGCTGAATCTGCCGGGAAAGCGTGGAGGGGCTGACGTGCATCGCCCGCGCGCTGCGGCCAAAGTGGCGGCTTTCCGCCAGATGCAGGAAGGTTTTCAGATCGCGTAAATCCACCGATTTCACCTCACGGATTTATATTGCAGAAATTGCAACGTAATGTTGTGAATATATCAATTTCCGCAATGAATTTCCTGTTGTAATGTGGGTACATTCTCGCAAAAGCGAACCGAACAATATACTCGTCGTCTTTCAAGTTGCAGATGCGTTGGCTGCGTCAGCTCACCCCAGTCACTTATTTGAGTAAGCTCCTGGGGATTCGCTGCCTTGCCGCCTTCCTACAACTTGAAATCCATAGAGTAACGACACACAACATCACGGAGTACACCATCATGGCTAACTACTTTAATACACTGAATCTGCGCCAGCAGCTGGCGCAGCTGGGTAAATGCCGTTTTATGGGCCGCGACGAATTCGCCGACGGCGCGAGCTACCTGCAGGGTAAAAAAGTGGTCATCGTCGGCTGTGGCGCTCAGGGTCTGAACCAGGGCCTGAACATGCGTGACTCCGGTCTGGATATCTCCTATGCCCTGCGTAAAGAAGCAATCGCTGAAAAGCGTGCTTCCTGGCGTAAAGCGACCGAAAACGGCTTCAAAGTAGGCACCTACGAAGAGCTGATCCCGCAGGCGGACCTGGTGGTTAACCTGACGCCAGACAAACAGCACTCCGACGTGGTGCGTTCTGTACAGCCGCTGATGAAAGATGGCGCGGCGCTGGGCTACTCTCACGGCTTCAACATCGTTGAAGTGGGCGAGCAGATCCGTAAAGACATCACCGTGGTGATGGTAGCGCCGAAATGCCCGGGTACCGAAGTGCGTGAAGAGTACAAACGTGGTTTCGGTGTTCCGACCCTGATCGCCGTTCACCCGGAAAACGATCCGAAAGGCGAAGGTATGGCGATTGCTAAAGCCTGGGCTGCGGCCACCGGCGGTCACCGTGCGGGCGTACTGGAATCTTCTTTCGTTGCGGAAGTGAAATCTGACCTGATGGGCGAGCAGACTATCCTGTGCGGTATGCTGCAGGCCGGTTCTCTGCTGTGCTTCGACAAGCTGGTGGCAGAAGGCACCGACCCGGCTTATGCGGAAAAACTGATTCAGTTCGGCTGGGAAACCATCACCGAAGCGCTGAAGCAGGGCGGCATCACCCTGATGATGGACCGTCTGTCTAACCCGGCGAAACTGCGTGCTTACGCGCTGTCCGAGCAGCTGAAAGAGATCATGGCGCCGCTGTTCCAGAAACACATGGATGACATCATCTCCGGCGAATTCTCCTCCGGCATGATGGCTGACTGGGCTAACGACGATAAGAAACTGCTGACCTGGCGTGAAGAGACCGGCAAAACCGCGTTCGAAACCGCTCCGCAGTATGAAGGCAAAATCGGCGAGCAGGAGTACTTCGATAAAGGCGTGCTGATGATCGCGATGGTGAAAGCGGGCGTTGAGCTGGCGTTCGAAACCATGGTCGATTCCGGCATCATCGAAGAATCCGCTTACTACGAATCACTGCACGAACTGCCGCTGATCGCCAACACCATTGCCCGTAAGCGTCTGTACGAAATGAACGTGGTTATCTCCGATACCGCAGAATACGGTAACTACCTGTTCTCTTACGCTTGCGTACCGCTGCTGAAAGAGTTCATGACCACCCTGCAGACCGGCGACCTGGGCAAAGCGATTGCCGAAGGCGCGGTAGACAACGCGCAGCTGCGTGATGTAAACGACGCCATTCGCAGCCATGCTATCGAGAAAGTGGGCCAGAAACTGCGTGGCTACATGACTGATATGAAACGTATTGCAGTCGCGGGCTGATGCCCTCACCCCAACCCTCTCCCACAGGGAGAGGGAGCAAACATTAAAGGCCTTCTCTTTGAGAAGGCCTTGCTGTTTATTTCCGGTACAGCACTTTGATGATGTGGTAACCGAACTGAGTGTGCAGCGGGCCGGTTGGGGGGGTAAGCGGGAACCCCAGAAAATTCCGCCATTCCGCATTGTGGAATTTTTTGGGGGGGTGGTCCGCGGCATGACGACCCGCCAAAGGCTACCGCATCTATCTGAGGCGCTGTGGCGCGACGCTGAAACCCCGGGGAATTCCGCTACTCCAGTTCCAGGTCCGCAATAGTTCGTCCAGGTCGGGTGGCGTACGCCGGAAACGCCGATTTTTCCGCAACCGTTTCTGCGTTGTCGGCAAGGTGGTCTCAGAGAGCGCTCAAGAAGCGGTTTTTCTCGTATGTTTAGCTACGGTGGCCTAGGAGCCTGCGCGGCAGAAGCCAAATCGGCGGAAGATCGAGGACGATACGGGGATGGCTGCCAGTTACCTTCCTTACCGACCCGACCAATCCTATCTGCTGCCCCCTTCTCTGGGAGAGTGGCTACCTGAAGGGCATCTTGCCTACTTCATCAGCGAGACTGTCGATACGCTGGACTTGAGCGCATTCCACGCCCGGTATGCCGGCGGTGGTCCGGGCAATCAGCCGTTTCATCCGGCGATGATGGTCAAAGTGCTGATCTATGGTTACGCGAGCGGCGTCTTCTCTTCGCGCAAACTAGCCAGGAAGCTGTACGAGGATGTCGCGTTGCGTGTGCTGGCCGCTGGAAACTTCCCGGCCCACCGCACGCTGAGTGACTTCCGTGCCCTACACCTGACCGAGCTTGAGAATTTGTTCGTTCAGGTGGTGCAACTGGCGCGCGAATGTGGGCTGGTGAAGCTTGGCACGATCGCGGTCGACGGCACCAAGGTAAAAGCCAACGCCAGCCGCCACAAGGCGATGAGCTATAAGCGCATGAAGCCGGCCGAGGACGAATTGCATTGCGAGATCAAGGCGCTGCTTGATCGCGCCAAGGCTACCGACGACCAGGAGCGTAACGAGCCGGAGCTGGACATTCCTGCCGAGATTTCTCGCCGCGAGAAGCGCCTGGAGGCGATCCAGGCGGCAAAGGCGCGCCTGGAAGCGCGCCAGCGTGAAGCGGACCAGGCCCGGGGGCGCAGCGAAGACGATGGCCGCCGGCCTCGCCATCCGGATGGCTCGGACAAGGGCGGTGGCTCGTACAAACGCGAGTTTGGTGTGCCGGATGACCGTGATCAGGAAAGCTTCACCGATCCGGACAGCCGGATCATGAAACACGCCGGTGGTGGCTCCGAGCAGAGCTACAACGGGTACACAGCGGTCGATGCCGAGCACCAGATCATCGTGGCGGCGGAGTTGACCAACTGCGCCGCGGACAGTCAGGCGCTGCTGGGCATGCTGGCAGCAGTTCAGGCCAACACCGGAGAAATGCCGGCCCAGACGCTGGCGGATGCGGGATTCCGTAGTGAGGCTGTTCTGGCAAAGGTCGCCGATCACCACGGCGATGTCATCGTTGCCCTCGGCCGCGAGGGACGTGAAGATGCCAAGGTCAATGCCAAGACCCATCCGCATACGGCGGCGATTGCGGCGAAATTGAAAACGGAGCAAGGCGATGCAGCTTACCGCCGGCGCAAGTCGATCGTGGAGGCTCCGAATGGTTGGATCAAGGCGGTGATGGGATTGCGTCAGTTCAGCATGAGGGGCCTGGACAAGGTGCAAGCCGAGTGGAAGCTCGTCTGCATGGCGCTAAATCTGAGGCGAATGGCGTATCTGTGAGGGCGAAGGTTAAATGGGGCGGCTCAAATGCACCCCAGTCGTCATAACACGCCGCGCGCCGCAAGATTGGTATCCTTGGCGCCGACGCCTTGCCAATTGCAGAGAGCGCCGCCGCCATCGTCAGTGCTCTACAGAAAACCGGTCACACGGCTCTGCCGCGCAGACTCCTAGCCTAAATGTGACAGTGGTTGGTAATCCATGCCGCCCGCAAGGGCGGCGGTGGTGGGCCAATAGATGATTTTCAGAGCCTTACTGCCCGTTGACGCCCAATCCCTCGAGCGCGAGTCTAGCCGCAGCGGCGATGACGGCCTCGCTGTGCTTGTCATCCTTGTTAGGCGCCCGGGTGTAGACGGCCAACACAATAGGTGCGCGCCCAGTGGGCCAGACGACGGCATAGTCATTTGCCGTGCCATACACTCCGCAGGTTCCGGTTTTGTCTCCGACTGCCCAGTCTGCCGGCACCGCCGCGCGGATGCGGTGGTTGCCGGTCGTGTTTCCCTTTAGCCAATCAACAAACTGCTGCCGCTGCGGCGCAGCCAGTGCAGAGCCCAGTGTCAGTTTTTGTAAGCTTTCCGTCACGGCGCGCGGCGATGAGGTATCGCGCGCATCGCCTGGGATGGCGGAGTTCAGCTCCAGCTCCCAGCGGTCCAGACGGAACGTGGTATCGCCGATAGAGCGCATGAAGGCCGTCAGCCCGGCCGGGCCGCCCAACTCCTTCAGCAACAAATTGGCGGCGGCGTTATCACTGTATTGCACGGCGGCCGCGGACAGCTCCGCCACCGTCATGCCTGTTGTCAGATATTTTTCCGAGATGGGTGACCACGGAACCAGCGCATTTTTGCCGTAACGGATGGGTGTGTCCAGCAAGCCGGCCTGCTGCTGGCTGCGAGCCAGCACAGCGGCAGCAAGAAAGCCCTTGAATGAGCTGCACAGTGGGAAGCGCTCCTCAGCGCGGTAACTTACAGTTGCGCCTGAGCCGGTATCCATCGCGTACACACCGATGGAGCCGCCAAAGTCCTGTTCGAGTTTAGCGAATGGTTCCGCGACGAGGTTGGTCAGCGCGGTGGCAGAAAAGCCAGCCAGCGGCCATGAGAGACAAGACAGCAGAACTAGACGGCGATACAGTGACATCAACGATATTCCTTGTTTGAAGGTGGAGCTAGGTGTAGCGGCCGGATGTAATCAGGCCGCTACAGCTGGGATTATCACCGAGCGGCAAGCCGCTCCCTCTCCAGAGGCTGTAACGGCTGTAACTGCCCCGGATGGGCACACATCGGGTTGGTAAGTCCCTGGCACCACAACGTCCAGCGCTATTGAAAAACGAATCAGGTCGGCGTTCATGGGTCGGCCACCTCGCCTGACCTCGGCATCCACGTTACGGACGGCCTCAGGAAGTCCTGGCCAAGCCCCGACTATTGGGGCGCGAAGATAGCACCGAGGGTACGCCGGTGTCAACACCAACTGAAAACTGACCCACTTTACCCCTGAATCACCAAAGTAATACTGACCCACCTGGATCATTCGGGTTTGGAATTTTTCCTGACCACTCCCGCCTTCCTCTTGTCCTTCAAGCGGTAGCTTTCGCCGCTCAGGGTCAGGATATGGGCATGGTGCAGCAGCCGATCCAGCATCGCGGCTGTCAGGGTGGTATCGCCGGCAAACGCGTCGGCCCACTGGCTGAACGGCAGGTTCGAGGTCAGGATCATCGCCCCTTTCTCATAGCGCTTCGCCACCACCTGAAAGAACAGGTTCGCTTCCTCGCGTCCGAAAGGCAGGTAGCCGATCTCATCGATCACCAGCAGCCGTGGACCGAGGATGGCGCGGTTGAAGTATTCCTTCAGCCGCCCTTGTCGCTGCGCCGTGCTCAGTTGCAGCATCAGGTCGGCTGCCGTGATGAAGCGTGTCTTGACCCCGGCTTGCGCGGCCTTGTAACCCAAGGCGATGGCGAGGTGGGTCTTGCCGATGCCAGAGGGTCCGATCAGCACCACGTTCTCGGCCCGTTCGACAAACGCCAGACTGCCCAGCTCCTGCACCAGTGCCTTGGGCACGCCGGGGTTGAAGCTGAAGTCATAGTCCTCCAGGGTCTTGATGCCCGGGAAGCAAGCCATCCGCGTCAGCAGTTCGCGGCTGCGCTGCTGGCGACACCCCGCTTCATGCCGCAACAGGTGTTCCAGGAAGTCGGTGAAGCTGAAGTCCTCGCGCACCGCCTGCTGCGCCAGGACGGGGTAATGCGTTGCCACCCGTTCGAGTTTGAGTTGCTGGCACAGGGCGTCGATCCGCTCATGCTGGAGGTTCATCGGCAGGCCTCCCCAATTGCGTCATAGACAGACAGTGGGTGCTGGAGAGATTCCAGTGGTACCGGGCGGAGACTGTTATCCAGCAGGGGGGCCTCGTCGCGCCGCACACGGGATGGCAAGGGTTGCAGGTGTTCCCGCTCCTGCCGCCAACGGTCGATGGGGCGCTCGTTCAGGGTGGCGTGGACCCGCACATTCGCCTCGTCTGCCAACCAGTCACGGACGCGTCGGTTGGCAGCAGCACAATCGAGCAGCAGCCCCGTGCCCTTCATCCGGGTCAGCAACGGGTTGTAGAAGCTCTCGCGGAAGTAGCGATTGAAGCGCTCGACCTTGCCTTTGGTCTGGGCCCGATACGGGCGACACAGCCGGATCCGGAACCCCAGGTCATCGGCCAGTTGAAGCAAGCCGGGGTGAAAACGGTGCTTGCCGTCACCGTAGGCATCGCGTTCCAGCACCACGGTCTTCATGTTGTCGAACAACACCTCGCGGGGCACACCGCCCAGATAGTCAAAAGCCAGCAACAGGGAGTCCCGCACGGACTCGAAGGATTCGTCCGGTACGAAGGTGACAAACGTCATGCGGCTGTATCCCAGCGTGGCGACGAAGGCCGACATGGGGGATCTGGCCCGGCGCAAGACCACGAAATCAGCCTGCAACTGCCGTCCGGGCTCGGTCTCGAAACGGACGGCCGGACCTGCTTCGCGGCGGGCGGGCTTGAGCGTGGCGAGGAAGGCGCGCAATAACGAGAGACCGCCGCCATACCCTTGAGCGCGGATTTCCCGATTCAGGACGGTGGCAGGCAGCCAGATGGGGTGGGCCTGCTCGACCCGTTGCCGCAGATAAGATTCAAATGGCCCCAGTTTGGTGGGGCGTGGTTCACGGGGCTGGTATCGCGCTACCGACGGATCGCGGAGGTAGCGGCGCACGGTATTGCGCGAGACCCCCAACGTGCGGGCGATGTGCCGGATGGAGTGGCCCTGTCGGGCAAGAACTCTGATTTCCACGGTTTGCTCCTGGGTCAACATCGACGGCCTCGAAAAGGCCGCCAAACTAGCCCAAGTGGATCAGTTTTACTTCGCTGGGGTGGGTCAGTTTTACACTGCTGCTAACACGGAACCGCTGAAAATTCCGTCACTCCAGTTCCAGGCCTGCGACGATCGCATCGAGATCGATCGTCTTGCCGCTGCTTTGAAAGGTGTAGTGCCCGTTGAGCAGGATGTGCCGCCATGCCGCAGGCGAAATTTTTGTGATGAGTGCCAGCGCCTTGCTGTTGCCGGCCGCCTCGTACTTGGTCACCAGCCGCGACAAGATTGCCGAGTTGTAGAAAATGATCGTGTTGGCGATCAGCCGTGCGCACTGGTTGCTGATCTCGATTTCAATGTCGGTGCGACCGGTCAGTTCCTTCTTACCGCCGACCTGGGCAATGGCCGAGCGTAGCTGATGGTAGGACTCGAGGCGATTTTGCGAGCGGTGCACGTTGCGTTCCAGTTGCGGATCGCGCAGGTAGCGAAGCGTGTAGATGCTGCGGATGAGCTTGTCGAACTCGAAGATCGCGCGCCGCGTCGGGTTCGTCGTGGTGTAGGTGCACAGCTTGCGGATCAGCGTGCCCTGCGTCATTTCCTTCAGCCCGAGTGTGGCGACGATCCGGTCGATGTTCGGCTTCTCGCGATGGATGAGATCGCAGTCGATTTTCCCGACTGGCCGAATCAGGCACGCCTGATACTGTGCTGGATCGTCAGCGCAGTAGAGTTCTTTCAATTGCGCGTTGAGGTCGGTGAAGCGCGGCTCGAACCGCCGGCCAAACCAATGCAGGATGGCGAAGTTGGCCTTGTTGACGCTGTGCATGTCGCCGGTGATCGCGGTCGGCATGATGTCCGACGTGTTGCGATACCAGATGTCGAACACGTGGTGGGCCTCGTAGTCGTGCGCGCCGATCAGGTAGCCGTTGAGCGGGATGTGGTTGCACAGCAGCGTGTAGGCGACCACGCCCTTGCCGCGCCCGAAGTACTTGCGCGAATAGCGCGCCTTCACGGTCGGCCGTTCGACGCTGAATTTCTGCCCGTCGACGGCACCGTACAGCGTTTCGAGGTCGAACGAGTAGTATGGGAAGATCGGTAGCGTGGCGATGGCGTTGCTGATGCAGTCGTTGGCCGCGTGCAGCGTTGCCTGGCGCAGGTACTGCTGGTAGCCGCTATCCAGCACGTGGTACGGGATGTCGCTGGTGCGCGCCATGACGTGGTTGCCGTGGTTCATCGCTTGCGCGATGATGACCGCCATCAGGCTGTCAGCGTCGGCGACCTTCTTCGCGTAGCGCGGCTGCATGGGCGTGAACGCCGACAGAAACTTGCACTCGTCGTTGACGAAGCGAAACACGTCGGCCACGTCGCAGAACGGAAGCTTCTCGTAGAATGCCTTTTCGCGCGCTTTCTCATTCTCGCTCTTGGGCTTGCGCCAGGTCAGTTTCTGCGTGTCCTTGTTGTATTCGAGGTGCGTCAGCTTGCCCTGTTTCAGCTCGCGGTTGAACGCCAGCCACTGCGTGCGCAGTTCGGCAGTCAGCGCATCGAGTTGGGCATGGACGGGTTGCTGCAGGAAGGGGATCTCCATTTTTGCGAGCACATCGATCTTCCTGTCCATCTCAACCAGTTCATCTGAGAAGTGCCGGTGTTGCAGGCTGTCGTCGAGGTAGAGTTCACCCGATTGGAGACGCTTCCTGATCTGGCGGTACAGCCAGAACTCGTAGCGGTCAGCGTGCAGGCCGGTTGGTTTACCGTCGGCGTCGAAGGTCAGCAGGTACGGCCGCAAGCGTTTCGGAAGTGTCGCCGCGGGCCACTCGTCGAGTGGCCGTTGCGACAGCCGCTGCTGCTTGGCAAAAACACCTTTGGCCCAGGCCAGCGCGGCAAGCCATGGACTGTCTGGATTGGAGCCGGAGAGGTCGAGCGCAACGTACAGTGGACGAAGATGGCGGCGCATGCGGTCGGCCAGCCCGTCCACCGCCTGCCACTGCAAGGCCAGCTTGCTCGCCGGCTTCACGCTCATACGCTGCGCCGTGGTTTGCAGCGTATCGCGAGGCATGATCTTGTAGGCGCGCTGCCGCACCTCGCCGAAGGGCGTGGGATCGGCCACGCTATCATCAACGTAGAGTGACAGCAGGCGGCCTACCCGCGGCGTTTCCTGCTGACGGCGCACCTGCTCGTCGGCAAAGGATTGTTTGGCACCAGCGCTGCTTTCGTCCTCCAACTGCTTCATGTGGTACGCCATCGCATCGACCAGGTTGTCGGAGAGCTGCCGGTAGCGTACCCAGGCATAGCACAGCAGGTAGAGTTGGGTCTGATCGGCCTTCAGATTGCGCAGGTCGTGGACGGTGTAGAAGTTTGCCAGGCTCGCGTAGTACAGCAGGTTCTGCTGCGAGACGTCGAGTTTAGGCAGCAGTGTCTTGGCGATTGCGTGCAGCGGCTCCAGCGTGGCGCGCTTTTCGCGCTCGCGGACCATCTGGCGCCAGCCGAAATTCTTGGCGTCCTGCTTGAGCGCCGCCAGTTGCGACAGGGTGTCATCACGGACCAGAAGCTGGCTCAGCGCGGCCTTGGCAGATTCGTCCAACGCTTGCTCCAGCAGATTGCCCAGGCGCCGGCGCTCGGCGGATAGCGTTTCGCTGACCAACTCTTGCAAGGTCGTATAGCCGGGCCGGATAATCTTGTGCTCATTGAGCCAGACGATCAGCTCGGCGGCGACGAACCCCGGCGTTACGTCACGCCGCACGGTCCGTGCGGCCTGCTGCTCGAGCTGCGGCAGGAAGGCGGCCGACCACGGCCAGTAGCCGAATAGTTTGGCGATCTGCTCGCGCTGGGTGTAGCGTTCATGCTTGGTGATCGCCTTGGGTTCGAACACCTCGCCGTGGAAATAGCGGCTCAGCACGAAAGCGCAATCGTCCTCGACTTCGTCCCAGTCGAAACTGAAGAAGGCATGCTTGGCCTTGAAGTAGCCGATCTGCAAGAGGCAATAGACCTTGGCATGAAGACTGGGCCGGCTGTTGGCAAGCGCCAACTCGGTTTCTGTCACAGCCAGATATTCCAGCTGCTGCGCATCATCGAACTCCGGCAGGCCATACAAGGCCTCCTGTTCGGCGTCGGATAGGACGCTGAGTAGCTTGTTCTTCTTGCTCATGGCCCGTTCTTGCTATCTTGAGGTTTCGTAGAAACATGGGGCATTTTCGATTCTACTGAAATAATCGTTATTATCGCGTTACTCGCTTTTCGAATCGCAACCTGTCCATATGAAAACGGGCCAGACTACGGCTTCGAGTTCTACCCCAGTCGGCTTTCCCGATGCGGATTCGCTGGCTGCCTTGCGCGGCTGGTACGCGGGACTCAGCTCTCGCGCGGCCGTTGAACACTACCTGGCGGCACGCAAGGCCGCCGGTCAATCAGCGCGAGGGATGCTGGGGCATATCCGCCGCCAGCTCATCGTTTTCGCCAACAGCCGCCACCGGCCGGATCTGGCCGACGTGTTCCAGCACGCCCCCGAAGAGCGACAGGGGCGCGCGGGTGCCGTCGAACGCGCGATCCGGCTCTTGCCCACGCTGCCGGCGCCGAAGCCCCAGATCAGCGACAGCATCGACCAGTGGCTGTCTCCGAGGACCGTCAGGGCACTGCAGGCGTACGGTATCCACACCCTCTCGGCGCTGACCGTGCGCATTCCCCGCCGGCGTGGCTGGTGGAAAGCCATCGAGGGACTCGGCATGACAGGCGCCCGGCAGGTCGAGGCTTTCTTTGCCGCACATCCGCAGCTCACCGAGCGCGCCCGGGCCCTGATCCCGATTATTCAGCCCAGCGGCATCGTGCCGTGGGAGCAGTTGCGTCTGCCGAACGAAGTCGACGGCTCGCAGGGCAATTTCCGGGCCCCGCGCAACGCTTGCACGCTGAATGCGACCAACGACTACGAGGCCGTGCAGGCCTGGCTGGCGCTGCACGAGACTGTCGCCACACAGCGCGCCTATCGCAAGGAGGCTGCGCGGCTAATCCTGTGGGCCATCGTCGAACGCGGACGGGCGCTATCATCCCTGACCACGGACGATGCAATCGCGTACCGGGCCTTTGTCCGGCACCCGACCCCGCGCGAGCGTTGGGTGGGGCCACCTCGACCACGCGATTCGGTGGAATGGCGCCCCTTCTCGGGCGGCTTGTCCGCACGCTCGGCAGCGTATGCGCTGACGGTGCTCTCGGCGCTGTTCCGGTGGCTCATCGAGCAGCGCTATGTGCTGGCCAACCCTTTCGCCGGCGTCAAGGTACGCGGTCACGCCTTGCGGCCCGCACTGGATACGGCGCGAGGCTTTACCGAGGGAGAATGGCTACTGCTGCGCGCCATTGCAGACGGCCTGGAATGGTCCTACGGCTGGTCCGAGCCGGCAGCACAACGCCTGCGCTTCATGCTCGACTTCGGCTATGCCACGGGCCTGCGCGCTAGCGAACTGGTCGGCGCCGTCCTGGGTAATGTCCGCCTCGACGAGCACGGTGACCACTGGCTGCATTTGGTTGGCAAAGGTGGCAAACCAGGTAAGGTGGCCTTGCCGCCGCTCGCGTATACGGCGCTGGACCAATACTTGGCACAGCGTCAACTGCCAGTCAGCCGGGAACGGTGGAATCCGAAAACGCCCCTGGTGGGCAGTCTTGGGGAAGACGGTAATGCCGGCATCACCGGCCCTCACCTTTGGTGCGTGTTGCGAAGATTCTTTACGCAAGCCGCTGAGGCCATTGAGGCCGATCATCCGGTCGCCGCCGAAAAGCTGCGCCGTGCCACGCCTCATTGGATGCGTCACAGTCATGCCAGCCATGCGTTGGCCCGGGGAGCTCAGCTCACCGCGGTGCGCGACAACCTACGCCATGCGTCGATCGCCACGACGTCGATGTATTTGCATGGCGATGAGCTCGAGCGCGCCAGGCAGATGCGGCAGGCTTTTGGCGCTCGTCACGTCAAGCGAGGAGTCGACTGAATTTTCATCATACGGAATGACGGAATTTTCTGGGATTCCCGCTTAGAACCCCTAAATACCGGTATAAACCGCACGGCCCAGATGCTCAACGAAAGAGCCAAACAGCCGGGGGTTAATCTCGGCGATGCGATTATCCGGGGTAATGGCGAAGTGGAGCTTCGACATAACGTTCCTCCTTAAGCGGGGTAGTGGTTAGCTTTTAAATCGGTCTGAATTTCGTTCATCATCCGGGTGTCCAGCTTGTAAAAGAACAGGAACAGCAGTGATGTGATGATGCTGCCCGCTGCGGGAATGACGGTGATCAGCAGCATAATGGCGTTCAGTGTCTCTGGCGTTTGCTGAGGCGCATCCGGAACATAGTGTGTTAAGGACAGGATGGTGGCGGTAATCGTGCCGGCAATCGCCAGACTCACCTTCAGGGCGAACAGGTTGCCGGATGCATAGACGCCGGACATGCGACGCTTGAACTTCCATGCGCCAAAGTCGTCGGCATCGCCAATAAAGGACCAGAATATCGGCACCGTAATCGCGCCAATATAGCCGCGCAGGGTGTTGAGGGCGAAAATAGTCTCTATGTTTCGTGGGTCGATAAAGTAAATCAGGATGGAGATGGCTGCGGTAATAAAACCAACGTAAATATATAGTTTCACCTGGTGATGCTGCCAACTTACTGATTTAGTGTATGATGGTGTTTTTGAGGTGCTCCAGTGGCTTCTGTTTCTATCAGCTGTCCCTCCTGTTCAGCTACTGACGGGGTGGTGCGTAACGGCAAAAGCACTGCCGGACATCAGCGCTATCTCTGCTCTCACTGCCGTAAAACATGGCAACTGCAGTTCACTTACACCGCTTCTCAACCCGGTACGCACCAGAAAATCATTGATATGGCCATGAATGGCGTTGGATGCCGGGCAACCGCCCGCATTATGGGCGTTGGCCTCAACACGATTTTCCGCCATTTAAAAAACTCAGGCCGCAGTCGGTAACCTCGCGCATACAGCCGGGCAGTGACGTCATCGTCTGCGCGGAAATGGACGAACAGTGGGGATACGTCGGGGCTAAATCGCGCCAGCGCTGGCTGTTTTACGCGTATGACAGGCTCCGGAAGACGGTTGTTGCGCACGTATTCGGTGAACGCACTATGGCGACGCTGGGGCGTCTTATGAGCCTGCTGTCACCCTTTGACGTGGTGATATGGATGACGGATGGCTGGCCGCTGTATGAATCCCGCCTGAAGGGAAAGCTGCACGTAATCAGCAAGCGATATACGCAGCGAATTGAGCGGCATAACCTGAATCTGAGGCAGCACCTGGCACGGCTGGGACGGAAGTCGCTGTCGTTCTCAAAATCGGTGGAGCTGCATGATAAAGTCATCGGGCATTATCTGAACATAAAACACTATCAATAAGTTGGAGTCATTACCTATCGAGTCCTCCGGGGCATCGTGATCGTACTCGCCCCAATAGCGCCTCGTCATATCGCCATCGAGAACCAGGAGGAAGGCATACAATTTACGCTGGCTGTTAGACAGGATGCACTTACACTTTGGATTGCTGCTGTCATACACCAGACCGTTAACTTCCACTTTAATCTTCATATCCATTGCCGCCTTAAATATAAACCAACCAGAATATAGCAATTGCGGTAAATACAATTGCAGTTCTAAAGGATAATGCTGCTCTTTTCTGTTCTGCCGCTATCATATTATTTAGCGTTTCTTCCTTGTTTTCTGTTGCAGAGGCGCGAGGTAAATCATACCACCGCTTCAGCTGCCGCATCGTTTCCATCCTGCTCAATGAATATTTACTACTCAAGCAGTATATCCAGAAAATCACAGCCAGAATTACGGGGATAAATTTCAGGTACATACTAAACATATCTGTTGGCTGTTCCATATGTCGTCCTTCTCATTCTATTTCAACCACTACCAGACTTTGAGTATTTCACTTCTGTGAAAAGGCGTCCCAATCTGGATAGATATAATAAACAGAACCAGCCTCTATAGGCAGTGTCTTAATCTTCGTGTCAGGGACAATCTGCATATTTACTCGCTCAATGATGTCACCACATTTTCTTCTGTCTACTACAAACTCCCAGCGAGACTGGGGCAGTGTAACACCGAGCCATTCAATGTTTTTTTCGCTCTTTGTGACAGCCACATGGTAATCACATTGGCTTTCAGTATCACGAACCATCAGCTCTTGATTATCCCCTCTAAAATCAATCAGGCTTACCACCTTTATAGGGCTTTTAATCCCCGCCATCGCAGTGGCCGAAATAAACAGAATCGCCAGCAACGCTACCCCATTAACTTTTATCACCATTATCTCCTTCGGTAATATCGCCAGTCATAGCTACCCAACATTTCGCACCATCATACTCATTTCCACCTTCCGCGATAAAGACGTGTCCGTTAGTGTCGATCGCTATCGCGCCAGGCCGTTCATGGTGCGCATCGCGCAGGCAATTTTTCCAGCCATAGGCTTTCCCTTCCCATATCAGCACCACGCCGCCATCATGCCCCGGCCATGCTTCACGATAAGCAGATGCTTCAGCAACAAACCGTAAGCGGGCGAAAAAGCCTGATTGCTTCAGCTCTTTCGCGTCGGCCAGTTGTGGGAATTTTGCCCTGGTAAAGCTGCCCGCATCCGGCGCGGCCACCACGATTTCATCATCAATGACGTTGCGCCGGATCTCTTTGCCATCCTCGATAACCTTTTTGCGGAACGAGTGCCGGAAAACGGCAGAGTAAGCCCCGGATTCATTCACGAAAACGCACGTATCCCAGCGGTGATTGCCCTTACTACGAAACGCCCGGTAAACCTCGCGGCCATACTTGGCCGCATCCTCTTTTTTGAAGTCGAAAGCCATATGTCAGTCCTTTTTCTCAAATACCTGTATGTATTGCCCGCAGCTGGCGCAGCAGTATTCACCCAGCCAGCGGCCATCCTCATTCCAGTCATTAATCCCGCAGCGGCAGCGTACAACGCGGCGCTTGCCTTCCGGCACCTGGAGAGGGGGGAATATCGTTTCCTGAATGTCCGGCCAGAACCGCACGGATGCCACCCGGACCGCCTTTGTTTGGCCCGAATAGTCGAGATACCGAAACCAGACTTCATCTGTCGCAACCATCAGCATTTCTTCCTGAACGAGTAAGGCGGGCAAATGCCCGCCGCTCCTGGTTAATCTATTGCCCGAAAAATACGGCTCTGTGACTCCGGCGGGAGCGTTTCGGTAAAGTCCCGCAGCGTGTGATAGCGTTCGGCCATCGTCTCATTCACGCGCTGCCAGCCACGCTCAAACGCCACGCAGCAAAAATGGCTGTAGGCATACAGCGCAACGATAATCCCGGCTTCTTTCGCGCTAACAGGTTCATCAAAATAGTTAGGGAGCGTAAGCTGGTAGCCATCCGGCGCGATGAACGCACACGCGCCATTTTCATAGGTGATGTACTCCCAGCAGCCGCCATCATAGCCAACTGCGTATTTTTTCATAAAGCTGCAAACGTAGTTCTCTGCCTGAAGATAAAATTCTGCGAACGCGTAAGGAAGGAAACGCATTTTCTGAGCGGGGCCATAGATTTTTGCGGTGACGGTATTAGCCATAATGTTTACTCCGGGGTTGCCGCTTTGGGCTGTGTTAACGGGGGCGGTATTGCCTCCCGATGAAATTAGTATCGCTCTTTTCACCCACAAAGTCAATATTAGTAAATACAAATTTTGTTAGACTTTACTCTCTGCCGGAAGTATATTTTCTGTATTGCGCAATACAGAAGGAAGGCCACATGACATTGCCAACACCCGAAACCTACGAAGAACTCCAGCACGCCTACGATTTTTTTGATGAACGGCTTTTTAATAACGAGCTGCCGCCATGCCTGATCACCCTGCAACGCGAAAAGCGTACTTACGGCTATTGCTCGTTTCAGCGTTTTGTTGGCCGCGAGAGCGGGCAAATGGTCGATGAAATAGCGATGAATCCAGTGTTTTTTTCCATCCGAACAATCAAGGCAACGTTATCATCTCTGGTGCATGAAATGGTTCACCAGTGGCAGTATCATTTTGGCAAGGCCGGGAGACGTGGCTATCACAATAAAGAATGGTCCGCGATGATGGAACGCATTGGGCTAATGCCTTCAGATACAGGGCAACCAGGGGGACGGAAAGTTGGGCAAAGTATGGCGCACTACATCATCACCGGCGGCGCTTTTGACCGGGCGTGTGATGAACTGTTAACGCGCAATTTTCAGCTGTCCTGGATGGACCGCTTTCCTCCGTTCCAGCCGAAACCGGGAGCGCCGCAGTCACCCAGCGGAAAAGGTTACATCGATGATGAAAATGATGATAGGGAATACCCGCCGGACGACGACTACACCGACGAACCTGGCGAACTGGATAATGAAATCATCGAGGCAATGAAGTTTGTTTCGCCGCCGCCAGAAACCCCGGTAAACAAGTCCAACCGCGCAAAATACACCTGCCCTGTGTGTCATGTGAATCTGTGGGGTAAGCCGGGGCTGGTCGTGTTCTGCGGCGGGGAGCATTGCGAGAAGGCCGAACTTCAGCCCTCATAAGAAAAGCCCCTGACGGGGCTTTATTTTCATTACAGCGCATGGATCGCATGGTTAGGGAAGGGGAGTGTAACCGGGGCGAATGGAATATCATCTTCAAAGTCCGGCATCGCGCCCTGTTGTGGTTGCTGCCCTTGCGTTCCCGGTGCAGCAGCTGGCGCACCACCTCCGCTAAACTGTTGCTGTCCACCCTGACCAGCGGGAGCGCCGCCACCCTGGCGACCGCCCAGCATCTGCATAACGCCGTTCATGCTAACCACAACTTCCGTTGAGTAGCGATCTTGCTGGTCCTTATCCTGCCATTTGCGGGTACGCAGCTGGCCTTCAATGTACACCTGCGAACCTTTGCGGAGGTATTCGCCTGCAATCTCGGCCAGCTTGCCAAAGATAACCACCGTATGCCATTCCGTGACTTCTTTCTGCTCACCAGTGGCTTTATCTCGCCATGATTCAGATGTGGCAAGGCGCAGGTTAGCGACCGCACCGCCATTAGGCATATAGCGCATTTCGGGGTCCTGGCCTAAATTGCCAACGAGAATTACTTTGTTAACACCGCGTGAAGCCATAATTTATCCTCCTGATAATGGGAAGCTGTGGGCTTCCCGGAGAAATAATTATCGCAATTTGAAGGGTTGCAGTCAATCTAAGTAAAGTAAATATTTACTATTGTTTCTTATTAGGGCTATTCAGTTTTGTTCTGGTTGATGGCGTATTTTTCGGCTTCCTTCAGCACCTTCAGGGCCATCTTTTCGGGTAGCCAAACGTCAACTTTGCGTAGCTTCTCGCCCTCAAAATCGACGGCTACAGACTGGTACAGATCCCAAATACGTTTGACCGTGGAACCCACGTTCTGCTTGGTCCGTCCAACACGTTCGGCCACATCTTTATTGCTTTCCCCTTTAACCAAAACAGAATGGCCGATTTCGGTCGATAAGTGGGTAAACGTCTGCATTGCGGGTAAGAGGCGATCCCATTCTTCCTGCGTCATGCTGCGAGTCTGTTTGCGGGCCATAGTCATTCCTGATTGATAACGATTAAGCCCATGATATAGCGGCCACAGCTAACGGTCAATGTTAGTAAATAATGATTTTACTCTATTGAACTAATGAGAAGGAGAGGGGGAGGCCGTCGCGGCAGCAACTGGCCTCCGGGTGAATCAGCGAAGGAAATGCTGATAGCTCTGGATTATAGCGAAAGTTATCGCTTTTAAAAGAGAGTCCGCAACGCTCGCCGCAAGACCTGATTAGGGAGCCGCAGCGCGGCGAGTCTGTCAGGTCGAGGAAGCGTAATTTCCACTGTTGCTAAGTCATACACCGGACGCGCCTTACTCACAGATAGGCTTTGTTAATTACAGGATATATGTACAGGTAGAAATTAAAGGAAAAACATACAGGATCACCTTACAGGTTTAGGGGGGGGGTAATTTATCTTGGTTTAGGGGGGGGATTTATCTCGGTTAGGGGGGCAATTTATCTTGCTAGGGGGGGGTAATATATCTCGGTTTAGGGGGGGGGATTTATCTTGGATAACTTGCTGAATGAACAGGGTTATCCACAAAAGAAAAAGGCCCGGAATGGGCCTTTTCTTCACGATTTGTACGGTATAGGGGGAGGAGAACTGTACAGCAGCAGGCCACCTTTGACCTGATCAACCTTTGCCGCCGGATACACTGAAAGCACCTGTTTCAGCGCTGGCATGAATGCCCGTTTAAAATCCTTGTCGGCATTCTTCCCGCTGTACTCCTGGGCGAACTGCTCCCGCAGCTTCATCCAGTACAGCATGACCGGGCGGCCCTCGATGCGGTGGAGACGGTGAGCAAGCCATGCGTATATATCGAGTGCCAGAGCGGAGCCTTTCAGCACATGCAACGCCCTGTTGTCGAGCGGAACGGCGCTCTCAATCAGGCCGTTATAATAGCCCTCTGACAGAGTGAGTGTCCCCGGCCATAACGTGAGCTGCTTTGTGTCTCCATCTTTGAGCCAGGCATCAAACTGTTCAACGGGCTGGCCGTTATAGGTACGGCCTTTGAAGCCCAGCTGTAAGCGACATGCTGCCAGCGCCTGCATCTGTATACGCAAGGTTCTGTGCCTTGCCCCCTGAAGTTCCATTCCCATAAGGCGAAGAAATTCGCTGGCACTGTGGCCGATGGCGATTTCCCGCGTTTTGTTGCGCAGTGCATACGATGAAATCCAGGCGAACGTGAGTCGCGGCATAGCCCCATAGGGTAGAGGCTGCTCTACCGGACCATTACCTTCATCAAGCCATCCGGCCTGCACCACAAGCCAGGCATCACCAGAGCGGCGCATAAACTCGCGGCCTTCCACTTTAGAGCGAGGCAAACCGACCTGGCACAGAATAGAGTGGGTGAACGCCATATCATCACCCTGCGGCGGTTCCTGCCGGATTAGTGCCGCTGTATCAATGGCTTTTTGTTGCCGTTTGGTTAGCTGTTTTCTGTCCTCTGCCATTGTCATTTTCCGTAGTAATGTAACGCTGAGAAAACACTAGCACGGTGATTTAGTAATTACCAGTAAAAAAAAAGGTGACTATTATTTACTTTGTGCATTATTGACTGTACGGTAGTGTTAATTTCAACAGGAGGAAGCTATGACAGAACGCCAGCAGAATAGAAATATTTGTGTTGTGGGGAAGGTCAAAGACGGAATGACCATCGATACCTCAAAAATCAAAATCGAGGACGTGTCAGAAAGAGTTATCAGTATTGATGATAGCTTTAATACTGAGGATGCTACTTTGTCTCTGCGTACAGTAATGAGAAATGTTGCAACACGGATTTATCTACCATCAGTTTTAAAAGGCGCATGTCCAGCATTTGAAGCATGGGCAGATAAACGCTCGGTTGGTGAAAAGCTACCGCGTGGAAAGTATTTCAAATCGCGTGAATTTATCCGTCAGTTCAAGATCCAAAACTATGTCTAATTTTATATCGTGACTGTCACGCATAGCTGGTAGATAGCAACTATCAGCTATGTCTTATGAGTATACCCTTCTGTCACCCTCTGAATCCTTCCCCTCGCGCCTTAATGGCATAACTCTAATGACATAGGTTATAGTGACATAACCCTAATGACATAAGAGGCGGTCATGTACATATTTGGATACCTCCGGGCTTCTGCACACGATCAGGATGCGTCACGCGCCCAGCAGCGGCTTAAAGCCTTTGCACTTGAGCATAACCACCGGGTAGCCGGATGGTACGTTGAGAATGCGTCTGGCGCGTCCCTGCAACGCCCTGAGCTTATGCGCCTGCTAAATGATGCTGAGAAGGGCGATCTTATCCTGATTGAGCAGGTAGACCGCCTTTCACGCCTGGATGATGAAGGCTGGCAGCAGCTGAAGCGAATGATGCAGGAAAAGAATCTGGCGATTATCAGTCTGGACCTGCCAACCAGCTACGCGGCGTTAATGCCCCACGGTAGCGATGAATTTACACGGAGTATGCTGACGGCCATCAATAGCATGATGCTTGATATGCTCGCGGCCATCGCCCGAAAAGACTATACAGATCGCCGCCGTCGCCAGCAGGAAGGCGTAAGGAAAGCCAAAGAGAAGGGGGTTTATCGTGGCCGGATGCCCGACCAGAATAAGCATGACCTGATCCGTTCTTTGCGGCATCAGGGGAAATCTATCAGCGAGACGGCCAGACTCGCTGGCGTATCGGAAAGGACGGTTACGCGGGTGAGCAAAAGTTAATTCTGGCTATCGACCTGTTTACCAGGAACGCCGTGTTTGACCAGCAAATCCTCTATAGCTTCATCGAGCAGGCGGCTTTTAGGTATCCGCGTTTTGGCCGCTAAAGCGTCAAACAATGGAACAAGCTGATTATCAAGGGACGAGGTGAAGCGTCGGCGATTTTTTAAATAGGGTTCGGCCATTACATCCGTTTCCACACAGTTACAGGTGCAAGCAGTGTATGTGGCTGTCAGATAGATTAAAGTGGTTGCAGATAGTGCCTATATAGTGCAAAAATTCACCCTGAATACAGCACCAGGGCACTTACAAAAATAAAATATGCACGATTCCAGCTCGTTTAAGTCGCCTTCATGGCGACTTTTTTATGCTCTTTAACAATATGATTGTTGTGATAAACATGGATTGTGCAGCTCAATATCCATGTCTGGAGGAAGCGCTTCCGGGGCAAGCCCGGAAGCCTTGCTTATTAGCGGTGGGAGTAAAGACGCCAGGCGGCACTGCCGGAACTACCATCACAGATACGGCCAGCGAACACCGATCCCTGAGAGTACTTAACACCGTTCAGGTAGCAGTAGCTGCTGTTCTGCGTTTGTTCTGAGCGAAAAGCTGACTCCTGCTGACTCAAGCGATGCTCGGCAGACTGGAGACGAACGGAAAGCGCGTTGATTTGCTTCTGCTGATCGCTGATTCGGTTTGAGAGCGCTACTGCGTCGTTCTGAGTGGCGCACCCGGAGAGTAGGGCGGCGGCAATAATAGCTGGGATTAGTTTCTTCATGTGTTACTCCTGAAATGAACGTCCGTATCGCTGAATAATCAGCTCCAGTGTGTTTTTGTTTTCTGAAATAGTGGTCATAGGGCAGCTGCTTAGAAATACTTTACGAGCCGCAGCTGTCGCGCCGGGGTTGTAGTAGGGGGTGTAAATTCGTATCTCAAAAAAGCTCTGGCGGCCCATTACACAGTCAGGCCCGGATGTTGCCTCGTTACCTTGTAACTTTCCGGCCATACAGGTGAACGCGAGACACGGATCACCCTTAGTATTTCCCTCCGCAAAGGCGCTGGCGCTACTGAAGATGCAGTACATCAATAATATTTTTGCAACGGTTCTTAGCTTACTCATACGTTCCCTCTTATCCATTTGATACAGCTTGTTGAAATCACATTGATAACCAACAGCAATCCCATTAGGAACAACAGGTTATAAAACTCTGGCGCTCCCAAACGGCCCATAAACCACTCGACAAGAAACAGCACGATTGATAGTGTTGCGATCAACTTCAATAGCTTTCTTGACGCAGCGCTTACAAAAAACAAACAAATACAGCAACATGACTTAGAGTAGGTAAAGAGGTTGTTTTTGAGGGACAGGGCAGTCTTTTTGAACCACAGCAGTATCCCCCTTTTAGGCATTTTGTCTTTTTGGTTTCTTTCGCCTTTCGGCCTCTTAAACTCAATCACATTGCCCATCGTTCACTCCCTTTCTCGAATCTTCAGATCGTCCAAATCCACACCATTTTCCAGCAACTCAACTAACCACTTAGGACGACGGCCAACGCCAGTCCACGTATTATCCGGGTTAGCCGGGTCACGGTATCGAGGGGATTTGGTATCCCGATCCACCACTGCACCAGGCAGCTTCATTTCATCCAGAAGATACCCATCACTCAATCGTTCCTGTAACCAGACAGGGCGCTTTCCGTACCCGCTCCAGGTGTTAAATGGATTCTCCGGGTCACGGTATACAGGCGTCCCTTTTGGTCGCTTCTCCGACTGCAAAGGAACAAGCATAGGTTTCTTCCCTTTAACGTCTTTTTCTCTTGACACGATTCTATTGGCCCTTATGATAAATAAAAGTCGTCAAAATTACAATTACACGGACATACAAAAATGAAAAAAACATGGTGCTTGATAGCGGTATGTATCTCCGGCCTTTCTTTTCAGGGGGTCGCTCACGCGGCTTCTGCCTCGGATACGATCG
Organism: Citrobacter freundii complex sp. CFNIH4; assembly: GCF_002934505.1. NCBI lineage: Bacteria > Pseudomonadati > Pseudomonadota > Gammaproteobacteria > Enterobacterales > Enterobacteriaceae > Citrobacter > Citrobacter freundii complex sp. CFNIH4. The sequence goes on along the minus strand of NZ_CP026232.1, from coordinate 3,728 downwards.
CCAGCCTTGCGGCCCGATGCGCACCAGACGTTTCACCGCTAACAATGGCCTATATCGTCGGCCATGAATCCGGGAACAACCCGTATTTTATTAACGTTAACCGTGGCGCAAGCCTGAAACGTCAACCGCAAACCGAAGCTGAAGCGGTAGAAGTTGCCAACCGGCTAATCAAAAACCTCAAGAAAGATGAAAGCATCGATATGGGGCTTGCGATGATTAATTCTAACAATTTGAGTTCGTTAGGTATCACGGTTGAGCAGGTATTTAAACCCTGCATCAATCTCCGCGCCAGTCAGACCATTTTAAAAGACTGTTATAGTACGGCCCTGAAATCCAACCCGCCCGGCCAGATAGCATTAAGACACGCGCTGTCCTGCTACAACACCGGGTCACAAGTGCGGGGGATTTCAAACGGGTATGTCACGAAAGTTATTAACGTGGCTAAACAGTCTGATTTAAAGATCCCTACGTTGCTACCTGATGGGCAGAACGAGGAAGCGGAGAGCCAGCCTGTGAGTGCGAAGGGCGCAACCTTTGAGGGTGAGCACGATGCGTTTACGGGTGAAAGTGATAGTGGTGGTGATGTGTTTTCGCAGGATAACACTGACGCGTTTCTGACCAAAGCAGAGCAAAAAGGGAGTGAGGTTATGAATGACAAAAATCTATCTCCTGTTGCAGTCTCAAATAATTGATTTATGCGAAGCCGGAAAAATACAGGAGGTTGTAATTGAAAGGATTTCACTAAAGCAGTGGTACCCCATATTTGACGTAAAGGACGAAAATTTGGGTGAGGTTCGTTGCTCCATTCGGTTGAATAAAGATCACGAACTTCGCACATGGGCAGACCTGAGACTCCTAACGGAGTTTCTTCTGGATAAGTGCAATGTCGGCGAGTGCCGATTGATATTGAAATCAACAAAGGAAAGGTAGAGGTATATATGGTTACTTTTTTCAAAAATAACGGGTTTGCGCTGCTGGTTGCGCTGTTATGTATCGCAGCGCCAGAACTGGCCCTCGCAGCTGGCGGGGCAGACACCGGGGCCAGTACAGGTAACAACATCAAGTCATGGCTGGATACCTGGATTCCTATCGCCTGTACCATCGGCGTGATCGTGTCGTTCCTCGTTTGGCTGTTCCATCTTATTTCCGCTGGTTTTATGTTCCGTCTCGCAATCGCAATGGTTGGCATTGGCTCCGCATCATATCTGGTATCCCTGACTGGTATCGGCAGCTGATTAATGGGGGGGAGTACATCCCCCATTAAGTGAGGTTTTATGTTTGAAAATGGACAACGGCCATTATTTAAAGGTGCAACACGCGTCCCCCGGCTTGCTGGCGTTCCGCGTACAGTGGCGCTGGTTATCTTCATGATCTCGGCCACGCTGTTTATGACGTTACATTTATGGTCACTCCTTGTATTTGCGGTTCTGTGGTCAATTGCAGCAGCGCTAACTAAATACGACGACCGTATGTTTCGCATCCTTTCATTATGGCTACAGACTAAGTTTCGTAATGCACACGACACGCCATTTAAACAATGGAGTGGTTCAAGTTATTCCCCTGTGGATTACAAGAAAAAGGAGCTGAAATAAATGGTGGCATTGCTTAAACCTAAAACGTTCAGAGACGAGCCGAGCGTTAATGAAAAGTATTTGCAGCATAGCCAGCACCTTGATGATTATATTATCTCGATGCGTAATGGCGATTTGCTCGCATTCTTTAAAGTCGATGGCCGGACACATGATTGTGCCTCTGACCGTGAGCTGATTACATGGAACGATGATCTTAATACGTTGATTAAGTCCTTCGGGACTGACCACGTAGAGGTCTGGTCACACGAGTATCATCACCAGTCTAAAGAGTATCCTGACTCTGAGTTTACCCAATTCTTCCCGCGCTATCTGGATGAATACAACCGCCGCCTGCAAACGGGGTCTAACCAGATGGTTAATGACCTGTACCTGACGGTGCTTTATCGCCAGATAGGCGATAAGACGCAGAAGTTCCTGGCTAAGTTTGAGCGACCGTCAGCTGACGAGCTGGCTCAAATGCAGGCTGAAGCCTTCACCGGAATGGAAGAAGTCTGTGAGCAGATCATGGAGGGGATGAAGGGCTATGGCATCAAGCGCCTGGGTATTTATTACCGGGATAAAAACGGTGAGGAAATAGCGCTAACTGACGCTGAAGAAAAACAGTCGCTGCTTGAAGTAGACGAAGCAGATATTTTCGACGAACCGGTAATGCTCAACGTCGCTGATACCGTCCCGCCGACTGCTCACGCTTATTCTAAAGCGCTGGAGTTTCTTTATTTCCTGGTCAATCTGGAATGGTCCATTGTTCCTGTTTGCCGTGACCGTATCGGTTCTTACATCATGGAAAACCGTGTTGTCAGTTCTGTATGGGGGGATATTGTTCAGGTCAGAACACTGGACAGCAATTTTTATACTACGGCTATCGAAATCCGTGATTACGAAAAAAACACGGAACCGGGTCAGTTTAATTTGCTGAAAGAAGCTGATTTTGAATATCTGCTGACTCAAACATTTTCTTGCATATCCGAGGCTTCAGCTAAAACGCTTCTGGAGCGCCAGGAGAAGTCCATGATGGAAACTGGCGACAGAAGCCAGTCCCAGCTTGAACAGTTGAATACAGCGCTGGATATGCTGCTTTCTAAAGAAATTGTGATGGGCTATCACCATGCCACTATTCACGTTTTCGATACCGATCAGCGAGCAGTGCAGCGCAAGGCCCGTAAAGCTAAAGTCATGCTAAGTCAGTGTGGCTTCGTGGGGGGCGGCGTAGGGCTGGCCTCTGAAGCGGCTTACTTTGCGAAGATTCCGGGTAATCAGAAATGGGCGCCACGCCCAACGCCGATCAACTCATGGAATTTCTTCCATTTCTCCCCGTACCATAATTTTATGCGCGGCAAACCGGACAATAATCCGTGGGGTCCGGCTGTGACGATGTTCCGTACCGCGAACGGTACACCGCTGTATTTTAACTTCCACGTCACCCCACTGGAAGAACGCTCAATCGGGAAGCGACCGCTGGGGCATATGTTGCTTACAGGTACATCTGGTGAAGGTAAAACTACGCTGCTGGATTTCCTGTTATGCCAGTGCATGAAGTTTAATCCGCGTATGTTCTGCTATGACCGTGACCGGGGAATGGAGCCGTTTATCCGCAGTGTCGGCGGCTACTATAAAGTTTTACAGCAGGGCGTAAAAACTAACTTCTCACCGCTCAAACAGAAAGGCACACCGCGTAATATTGCAACCACTAAAAATATTATGCGTGTCTGTGCTGAAATTACAAATAACGGCCCGTTAGATAAAGATATGGGGATGGAACTCAATAAGGCAGTAGATGCTGTGATGGGTGAGCATTCATTGGTTCCTCCTGAAGCTCGCGATATTACTCGTCTTAACGGATACATCAATCACCCATACCTTAAAGACCTTATCAAAGACTGGACCAATGAAGGCCAGTATGGCTGGCTTTTTGATAATGATGAAGATGCGTTAGATCTCGATGCTCATGATGTATTCGGCTTCGACCTGACCGAGTTCATTGCTGCTGAAGGTGAGATTCCCAGCCCAGCCAGAACGCCATTGTTAATGTATCTGCTTTACCGAATCCGTAATTCAATTGACGGAAAGCGCCGTGTCATTCAGTGCTTCGATGAATTTCATGCTTATCTTGACGATCCTGTTTTAAAGCTGGAAATA